>NZ_LNII01000147.1:0-40672 GCF_001463365.1 Enterobacter sp. 50793107
TAATAGTAGTGAAAATAAAGGCAGGTAAATCAAAAAAGGCAGATTTTTTATTATCTATAAATGAGGGTTATATTTTGAAGAGAGAAATGGCTGTAAATATCACAGCCATTCGGATTTATTTTTGCGCGATCTGCTCAACAAACTTCGAGAAAACCGAGCTGTTAAGCGCTGAGCGGTTATAAACCATGAAGACTTCCATTTGTGGCAGCATGAAGGGGGCGTCCACTTTTTTCAGTCGCAATACGTCACGGTATTTTTCATACAGGACTTCCGGGATATATCCCACTAAATGCGATGCGCTGATCATGTTTATGATTGAAAAGAGAGAGTCGCAGCGAAAACCGATTGTCCTGTCGGCATGCACTTCCTCAGTCTTTGACTGATAGTGTTTCACACCCGCTTCATCGCTCAGGAAGATCGTAAATTTCTCTTTCTGCAGCTCTTCCAGGGTAGCGGTCTCCTGCAGACGGGGGTGATCCTGGCTGCACACCAGAATCATTCGGTAATTAACATAGGGAACGCACACCATTGAGCGATTGTTGATAGGCGCAATGGAGAAAATTAAGTCTGCTTTGCGGTAGGCAAGCAGGTCTTCTGCGGAATCCGCGGACAGCAGCATGTCATGAAGCTCTATTTCATAATTGTGCTCTCGCATCAATAGCTTCATGGGGCTGAGCAGATTGTCGGTTGTCAGAACCTGCGGGCAGTAGATGACAAAATTCTTTTTGAGCGATGAGCCATGCATGATGTTGATGGTCTGCTCAAGCTGATTGAGGTTTTGCTCAAGATGATGATGCAAATTTGCCCCAACGGTGGTGGGAGTGATCCCTTTTCCCGAACGGATAAACAGCGGATCGTTCAGCTGGTTACGCAGCCGCTGCAGGGATTGACTGACCGCGGAAGGCGTTATGTAGAGCGTTTCTGCTGCCTTGCTGATGCTCAGGTGTTGGTAGATGCATTCGAAAATGACCAGCAGATTGAGATCGAATTTTTTTAAGTCGTAAAGATTTGCCATGTTTCATCCTGAGTGTGCTGCGTTGCGTTATCACATCACTGATAACTATAGAAGGAACGTAACCATTTACCATCCTTGATGGTTAGTTCGCTTAATTATGATTGAAAACCAACTTAATATATCACGAACGTAGATTAATGAAATAGAACTTCAATAATGGTTAAGATATTTTTACCTTTAAAATAGAAAACAGAACTGAATAAAAATAGTCAGATCTATATATGGACAAGTAATTATCACTCATTTTTATTTTTACTGGCGTGAGCATTAGCGGCGATGGGGAATGCTTAGTTTGGTAAAACCTATCACAGCCATAGATATGATTATCCCTTCAATCCATTGCCCTGTCCCGACACGAGTGCTGTAATCGAGGGGCTGTAACGACCTTGATATAAAGGTATGTAGAGCGCAACGCAACGCCAGTCTCACTGGCACTGAAAGTTCCTGTGGAAAGTTCAGGTATCAGGGCCGCCCACCAGGGCGGCCTTTTTACTTTCGGGCTTTTATTCATTGGGTTCACAACGTTGTCTTGTTCGGGTTGTTAGGTATGGCTGATTGATTTGATAAAGCAAACGCATTAGCCCATGTAGCGAAAGTTCGTTACCTTACATCTCAACGAAAACACGGAGGAAGTACAGATGTCTTTGATTAACACCAAAATTAAACCTTTCAAAAACCAGGCGTTCAAAAACGGCGAATTCATTGAAGTGACTGAGAAAGATACCGAAGGCCGCTGGAGCGTGTTCTTCTTCTATCCGGCTGACTTCACTTTCGTTTGCCCGACCGAACTGGGTGACGTAGCCGATCACTACGATGAACTGCAGAAGCTGGGCGTAGACGTGTACTCTGTCTCTACCGACACCCACTTCACCCACAAAGCGTGGCACAGCAGCTCTGAAACCATCGCGAAAATCAAATACGCGATGATCGGTGACCCGACTGGCGCCCTGACCCGTAACTTCGACAACATGCGTGAAGATGAAGGTCTGGCAGACCGTGCGACCTTCGTTGTTGACCCGCAGGGCATTATCCAGGCTATCGAAGTTACCGCTGAAGGTATCGGCCGTGATGCATCTGACCTGCTGCGTAAAGTGAAAGCCGCTCAGTACGTGGCGTCTCACCCAGGCGAAGTGTGCCCGGCGAAATGGAAAGAAGGCGAAGCGACGCTGGCTCCATCTCTGGACCTGGTCGGCAAGATCTAAGTCTGTAAAGTCTGGCGGCGCTGCGCTTGCACAGGCCTACAGTATCGTAGGCCAGGTAAACGACGTGCCACCCGGCAACCCATGGGCGCCCCCCGCGCCCATTTCATTCTAGCACCATGATGCAAGTTGCATTCAGGCCGCCCGTATAAGGCAGCTTGCATGATGACGTTTTAAGAGAGGGAAGAACAATGCTCGACACTACAATGAAAACCCAGCTCAAGGCATACCTTGAGAAACTGACCAAACCTGTTGAGCTGATTGCCACGCTGGACGACAGCGCTAAATCGGCAGAAATCAAGGAACTGCTGGCGGAGATCGCCGAACTGTCACCGAAAGTGACCTTCAAAGAAGCGAACGATCTGGCGGTGCGTAAGCCATCTTTCCTGATCACCAACCCGGGCTCTGATCAGGGGCCGCGTTTTGCCGGCTCACCGCTGGGCCACGAATTTACCTCACTGGTGCTGGCTCTGCTGTGGACCGGTGGGCATCCGTCGAAAGAGGCGCAGGCGCTGCTGGAGCAGATCCGCGATATCGACGGGGATTTCACCTTTGAAACTTACTATTCGCTCTCCTGCCACAACTGCCCGGACGTGGTGCAGGCGCTGAACCTGATGTCAGTCCTGAACCCGCGTATTAAACACACCGCAATTGATGGCGGCACTTTCCAGAACGAAATCACCGATCGCAACGTGATGGGGGTTCCGGCAGTGTTCCTGAATGGTCAGGAGTTTGGCCAGGGCCGTATGACCTTGTCCGAAATTGTGGCCAAAGTGGATACCGGCGCCGAAAAACGTGCCGCAGAAGAGCTGAACAAGCGCGATGCGTATGATGTACTGATTGTCGGCTCTGGCCCGGCGGGCGCCGCGGCAGCGGTCTATTCCGCACGTAAAGGTATTCGTACCGGTCTGATGGGCGAACGCTTTGGCGGCCAGGTGCTGGATACCGTGGATATCGAAAACTACATCTCTGTGCCGAAGACCGAAGGCCAGAAACTGGCTGGCGCACTTAAAGCGCACGTCAATGATTACGCAGTGGATGTGATCGACAGCCAGAGCGCCAGCAAGCTGGTTCCTGCCGCAGTCGAAGGTGGCTTACACCAGATTGAAACCGCTTCCGGCGCGGTGCTGAAAGCCCGCAGTATTATCATTGCCACCGGTGCCAAATGGCGCAACATGAACGTGCCGGGTGAAGATCAGTATCGCACCAAAGGCGTGACCTACTGCCCGCACTGCGATGGTCCGCTGTTTAAAGGCAAACGCGTGGCGGTGATTGGCGGCGGTAACTCCGGTGTCGAAGCGGCTATCGACCTGGCGGGCATTGTTGAACACGTTACCCTGCTGGAATTTGCACCAGAGATGAAGGCAGACCAGGTTCTGCAGGATAAAGTACGCAGCCTGAAAAACGTCGACATCGTGCTGAATGCGCAGACCACGGAAGTGAAGGGCGACGGCAGTAAAGTCACCGGTCTGGAGTACCGCGACCGCGTCAGTGGCGATGTGCACAGCGTTCCGCTTTCGGGGATCTTCGTGCAGATTGGTCTGCTGCCAAACACCACCTGGCTGGAAGGCGCCATTGAGCGTAACCGCATGGGCGAGATTATCATCGATGCCAAATGTGAAACCAGCGTGAAGGGCGTATTTGCGGCAGGCGACTGTACTACCGTGCCGTACAAGCAGATCATCATCGCGACCGGTGAAGGGGCGAAAGCGTCTCTGAGCGCGTTCGACTACCTGATTCGCACCAAAACAGCATAATAAAAGTCAGTAAGACTGCACCTGCACCAGGAGAGGCCACCAGAAGGTGGCCTCTTTTTTTTATCTCACGACCATCACCGGAATGTGGGTGTGACGGATAACGCTGGAGGCGTTTGAACCCAGCAGATGCGTGGTAATGGACGGATTGCGTGAACCGATAACCACCACGTCGGCGTTCAGCTCGCTCGCCAGCTCGTTAACGGCATCGCGCACGCTGCCAAACCGGACATGCGTTTTAATGCGGGAAGGATCGATGGTGAAGTGCCCGACCATCGTTTGCAGGCGATTTTCCGCCTCATGCTGCAGATGCTCTTCAAAGC
The DNA here is from genome assembly GCF_001463365.1 of Enterobacter sp. 50793107. Classification (NCBI taxonomy): domain Bacteria; kingdom Pseudomonadati; phylum Pseudomonadota; class Gammaproteobacteria; order Enterobacterales; family Enterobacteriaceae; genus Enterobacter; species Enterobacter sp. 50793107. Next base: position 4,292 of record NZ_LNII01000147.1, read on the forward strand.
GGCGTACATCGGCGGCAAAGCGATGCAGACTCAGGCTGGCAGAACCCGGCAGCACGTGTAGAAGATGAATAATCCCGTCCTGCTGCGCCAGAAATTCCGCATGGCGTACGGCCTTGTCGCTCAGCTCCATCTCAAAAACATCAACCGGCATAATAATTCTCTGATACATACCCGTTTCTCCTTGTTTATAAACGCTGGAATCATTCAACCATAAAATGAATATGGTTTTTGTAAGCGCTGCGGCACTTTTCTGTTTTCCCAGGATAAATCTCAAAAGCCCGCTAATCCCGGGCAGTTCGTCAGGGAACGCTACCCTTAAATACTTACCCGGATCCTTTCGGAGGTCGCATGAAAGCACTCACGTACCACGGTCCACATCATGTTCGTGTCGAGAATGTCCCCGATCCTGTTATTGAACAACCTGACGATATTATCCTGCGCGTAACGGCCACGGCGATCTGCGGATCGGATCTGCATCTCTACCGCGGGAAGATCCCCAAAGTTGAGCACGGCGATATTTTTGGCCACGAATTCATGGGCGAAGTGGTGGAGACGGGCAGGGAAGTGAAGACGCTGCAAAAAGGCGACCGGGTGGTGATCCCGTTTGTCATCGCCTGTGGTGACTGCTTCTTTTGCCGCCTGCAGCAGTACGCGGCCTGCGAGAGCACCAACGCCGGGCAGGGCGCCGCGCTGAATAAAAAGCAAATTCCCGCGCCCGCCGCGCTGTTTGGCTACAGCCATCTTTATGGCGGCGTGCCCGGTGGACAAGCGGAATACGTTCGGGTGCCCAAAGGTAACGTCGGGCCGTTCAAAGTGCCTCAGCTGCTCTCCGATGATAAAGCGCTGTTCCTCTCCGATATCTTGCCTACCGCCTGGCAGGCGGCGAAAAATGCCCAGATTGAAAAAGGCTCCAGCGTCGCCGTTTTTGGTGCAGGACCGGTGGGGTTACTGACCATCGCCTGCGCGCGGCTGTTAGGTGCCGAACAGATCTTTGTGGTTGACCATCACCCGTATCGTCTGCGTTTTGCCGCAGAGCGCTACGGCGCTATCCCCATCAACTTTGATGAAGACAACGACGCAGCGGAAAAAATCATTGAGCAAACCGCAGGCCAGCGCGGCGTGGATGCCGTCATTGATGCCGTGGGGTTTGAAGCCAAAGGCAGCACCACGGAAACCATCCTCAGCAACCTTAAAATTGAGGGCAGCAGCGGTAAAGCGCTGCGTCAGTGTATTGCTGCTGTTCGACGGGGCGGGGTGGTGAGCGTGCCCGGCGTGTATGCGGGCTTTATCCATGGCTTCCTGTTTGGTGATGCCTTCGATAAGGGGCTCAGTTTTAAGATGGGCCAGACCCACGTCCACGCCTGGCTTGGCGAGTTGTTACCGCTGATCGAAAAAGGGCTGCTGACGCCGGAGGAGATTGTCACCCACTATCTGCCGCTGGACGATGCCGAACGCGCCTACCGGATCTTTGAAAAACGGGAGGAGGCGTGCCGCAAGGTGATTCTGGTGCCCGGTGCAGAAACGCCGGAAGCGGCGGAACAGCAGGTTAAAGGGCTGGTGAATGCGTTTCCGGGTGGGGTGGTTTAAGACGGTTCCCTTACCTGCGGCACGATATAGGACGTCCAGGTGAATCTGCGGAAAGAGGATGCGCAGGCATCCTCTGTGCAACGCGGGTCGCGCTTGTTCGATGGGATTAACGCAGGTAATCGCCTGCCGCTTCTGGCTGGTAGAGCAACGCCAGCACTTCCAGATGGGTCGAGGCACCGCCCGGCAATTCCCAGTGAATGGTATCCCCCGTACGCAGGCCCAGCAGGGCCGCGCCGACCGGTGCCAGCACGGAAAGCTGAGCGCTGCTGTCGGTCATTTGCGCCGGGTAGACCAGCGTGCGGGTTAACTCTTCGCCCGTTGTCAGGTTGCGGAATTTGACCTGGCTGTTCATGGTGACCACGTCATGCGGCATGGACTCTGGGGTACACATCTGTGCCCGGTCGAGCTCTTCATTCAGGGCATCGGCTACCGGGAGCGAGGCGAATTCTGGTTTTTCCAGAAGTCGGTCAATACGTTCTGCGTCAAGTTCATTGATAATGATGGTGGGTCTGGACATTTTTTACTCCATGTCGTTAATGCTGCGTGTAACGCAGAAACCAATCCAAAAGAAAACCCTCGCCGTCTGGCAGCGAGGGTTTAACTCTCCCGATGATACTGTCTGCGCACGCAACTTTGAAGTGATAGAGGTCACATTCATGGGCCATATGAATTTTCGCTGAAATTTATTCAGTCTGCATTTCTGGCGGATTGCGTTACGCTGAACGTTCTGAATCAGGATAGTGGGTAAACGCAGTTCGCGTCTGACCCTCATTAAGAGAGCGCTATGTACTTTTATCAACCGTCACAGGGGCATGGCCTGCCGCATGACCCGCTGAATGCCATTATTGGTCCGCGTCCGATTGGCTGGATCTCCTCCTGCGACCAGGCAGGACAGATCAACCTGGCACCGTATAGCTTCTTTAACTGCTTTAACTACCGCCCGCCGATTATTGGCTTTTCCAGCAACGGCTGGAAAGACAGCGTGCGTAATATTAACGAAACGGGTGAGTTTGTCTGGAACCTTGCCACGCGCGATCTGGCTGAGGCGATGAATCTCACCTCCGCTACGCTGCCTCACGATCAAGACGAGTTCTCTTTTTCCGGATTGACGCCAGCGGCAAGCCAGCTTGTAAAGGCGCCACGCGTGGCCGAGAGTCCGGTGAACTTTGAGTGCCGCCTGTCGCAGTGTATTCAGCTGACCGGCGCCGACGGCACGCTGGTTGACACATGGCTGGTGCTGGGCGAAGTGGTGGGGATTCATATTGCCGAATCGCTGCTGGAAGAGGGGATCTACCAGACGGCGAAAGCGCAGCCCATCCTGCGTGCGGGTGGGCCGACGGCCTATTATGGCATCAGTGATGAACACCGCTTCGATATGGTGCGCCCGATTGTGGATCAGTAACCCACTTTATCGATAACAAACTGTTTGCCACAGTTACCCGGATGTGGCTGTGGCGCAAAAGAGCCGGCAGACAGCGGGTTATTAATGGTGCTGGCCTTAAGCGAGATCTGCATTTCGGTCAGATAGGCCGGATTACCATTGCAGGTCAGTTTGAATGCTTTGACGTTGTCTTTGCTCCAGCTTCTCGCCACGGCGTTATCAAAATCTTTACGGCTTACCGTTTTACCGTAGTTATCCGCCAGGAATTTACCCACCGCGCTGCTTTTTATCTCCTGATTCATCCGCACCATGGTGCCGAAATAGGCGTCAGGATCAAAGCCGAAGCAGACGCCGTGTTTGGCGTACTCATAGCGTTCCAGGCAGGAGTTACCGCCAGCACCGGGCATGACGCTGTTCAGCTTTGCGGCACCCGACAGTGATAGCCCGGTTTCGGCGGCTGAGCATTTGCGGCTGGCTTTGGCTTCCGGCATGTTCGGGATTGGGCGGGTCGCGCAGCCAAAACGCATCCAGCGGCGTTCATCCACGCCGCGTGCGGCGATGGATTTTGGCAGGCCAGGCCATAATCCGTGTACGGTTAGATAATCGGTCTTGTTATTGCTCTCTTTTTGCAGACGGCACTCTTCGGGTTCGTTACGGTTACGTTCAGCCATGCTCTGGCAGAACCCGGTTTGCCAGGAAAGCGCCAGAACGTAGCGATCGAAATCGCCATACTGCGTGGCTTTGAGCGGATCCGCCTGCGCGGAGAAGACACAGAGTGCAAGCGCCATGGCGCCAGACGGGATAACGATATCCTTCCTGAACATGTGATTTCCTGATGGGTTAACGCGATAGATTTCTGGAAGTTATTAAAGCACAAAAAGCGCCCTCAGGCGCTTTTTGGATATCGGTCATTTTACTCAGGCTGCGCCAGGAACCAGCACTTCGGTTGCGATAATCACGATGATCAGGCCCACAAGCACCGGGACCGACGTGCGTTTTACCACTTCGAACGGCGAGATTTTTGCCATCCCGGCGACCGCAACTACGACACCCGATACCGGCGAAATGGTACGACCGAGGTTAGACGCCTGCAGCATGGGAATGGAGAGGTAAGCCGGGTTAATACCGGAAGAATGTGCCAGTTTTGGGATCATCTCAACGAAGGCGTAGAACGGCGCGTTGCCTGAACCGGTGGTCATCGCTGCCAGCATGGTCAGCACCACCAGTACCAGCATCAGGATAATGCTGGCAGAGCCGAACGACGTGGCGATGGAGATGAGGCTCTGAATAAAGCCGATAGTGCTCAGACCCTGCGCGAAGACGCCCGCCGCCACCAACAGCATCACAACGCCTGCAAACGCATCGGCCATACCGCGATACGCCACTTCCAGGCCAGAAAATACCTTCTGAGTGTTGAAACCGCGAATAAATTCCAGCATGGCGGCCAGCAGCATACAGATAACCAGAATGGTAATGATGTGCAGCTGTGGTCCCCATTTACCGTCAAAAATCAGCACGCCGATGATAGGCGTGAACGGCAGAATGGAATAGAACGCCGGGGCGGTGGTGGTGATTTCATTCACGTCCATCATTTCGTGGCTGATGTGCTCTTTTTTATCGAGATAACGCTGCCAGAAGAAATGCGCGATCCCCATGCCCACGATAGCCACAATGGAAATCGGCAGCGTGGTTTTAAAGGCGAAATCGATGAGTGACATTTCTGCGGCTTTCGCCGCCAGTACGACGTCGCCAGAGGTAGGGGAGAGAATAATGGCCGCCGGAGAGGCGCAGATAGCCGCCGCTGCACCACGGCTAATGCCGACGTTAACCATCACCGGGAACAGGGTAGCCATTAACAACACCCCCAGGCCAGTAGCGGATGACACGGCCAGCGACATCAGACAGGCGAGGAAGTAGGCTGCCACCATCAGCAGATACGGGGAGTTGATGTACTGCAGCGGCCTGGAGGCCAGCTTCACGACCATATCGTTGGCACCAATATGGGTCATGTAGGCGGCAAAACCGCACAGCATCATGATCATCATGCCCAGATCGCCACCACGGCTCATGAGCAGAATTTTAATGTATTCAACAATGTCTGTGGCGGTATACCCGGTGCTGGCTGCGCTGGCGGGTAAGACCTGGTGACCCATCAGGGCGCTAACGATCAGCAAGGCCAGGCCGCCGACAAATAACACGCCCGTGGCGGAATACCCCTTAATGATGTAGCGTGCTACACCGACAATGACGACGATTCCGATAAGGAGCTCGAAAAACGTAAGCATGATTTCCCCTGTATCCTTGCTGCCCGAGAGCACAAATAATCAATAAAAAAGAAGGATGAGAATTTGCCGAATTAATGGCCAGTCCTTGCTGATTAAAATCAATAAATATACTACTAAAGCAGATGTTAGCGATATTTTTGCCATGGTGATGGCAATAATGACATATGGGTATTGACCGGTGACAACAGTGGAGTATGTCATTTAAATGCTAATGAGTTGTTAATTTATTGATTCTATATTAACACGTTCTTGAATAAGTATTAACACGTTCTTGAATAAGAGGGGAAAAGACTTTTCCTGCCGGTGCGCGTTGGTGAGTGGGTCAGTACAGCGTTTCGTGAGAAAGGGGCTGAGCAGCACGAAAACACTGGCTGTAGAGGCTAATGATAATCTTTATACCTTGCAGACAGGGCGTTATGTTTGTCCTGAAAGCCATATTAACTGAAGGGTTATTTTTACCGGTAGGCATTATTAAAAAAGGTTTGAACGCGCCCGTGAGATGATTATTCAACAGGCCGCCGTGCCGCTCTCAGAATATTCTCGCAAAGTGGCTGATTAATTAGGAGTAATGCCGATGCCGTTAAGGCTCCATTCAACTATTGTATGGTAAACTTTGCCTCGAATACTAAGAATGGTAATTGCATTGTGATCGTACGTAATAAATTTTTCTTCATTTTTCTGTTTATTTTTGCACAGTTAACGCTCTCTTCTGTGGCACAGGCTGAAGAGAACGCGACGGATAAGGGCTGGTTCTCCACCTTTACGGATAATGTTTCGCAGACCTGGAATGCGCCAGAGCACTATGATCTCTACGTGCCGGCCATCACCTGGCATGCACGCTTTGCCTACGACAAAGAAAAGACCGATAAATATAACGAGCGCCCGTGGGGGGCAGGTTTTGGTCAGTCGCGCTGGGACGAAAAGGGCAACTGGCACGGTATTTATCTGATGGCCTTTAAAGACTCCTTTAACAAATGGGAACCGATCGGTGGCTATGGCTGGGAGAAAACCTGGCGTCCGTTAGCTGACGACAACTTCCACGTTGGCCTGGGCTATACCGCCGGGGTGACTGCACGCGACAACTGGAACTATATCCCCATTCCGGTTCTGCTGCCGCTGGCCTCAATTGGTTATGGCCCTGCAACGTTCCAGATGACCTACATTCCCGGTACGTACAACAACGGTAACGTTTACTTCGCCTGGATGCGTTTTCAGTTTTAACTGAAAAAAGCTGACAAAGCGGTGAAAAAATGCGCAGTCGTTGATTCATATGGGATAAAAATCCGCCAGTGAAAATTAACGCGACTTTAGTCACTTTTTATCAAAGATCCGCTGGACAAAAGGTCCCACAATTGTTGTACTGGTAACCGACACAGCATTTGTGTCGTTTTTTAATGTAAAGGTAATTTTGATGTCTAAGATTAAAGGTAACGTTAAGTGGTTTAATGAGTCCAAAGGATTCGGTTTCATTACTCCTGAAGATGGCAGCAAAGACGTGTTCGTACACTTCTCTGCAATCCAGTCTAATGGTTTCAAAACTCTGGCTGAAGGTCAGCGTGTAGAGTTTGAAATCACTAACGGTGCCAAAGGCCCTTCTGCTGCTAACGTAATCGCTCTGTAATTCAGACGCGTCAGCAAGAATTTCAAAACCCGCTCACTGAGCGGGTTTTTTTCGTTTTGCATCAGCCAAGCAGATACATCTTCAGGAAGCTGGCAACGATCAGCACACTCAACAACACCACGCCTGCGCTCATCAAACTCTCTTTCATTCTGTCACCCTCGTTCTGTATTGGCACCAGAGTGACAGAGAAAAATTAAGCCAACATTAACGCTTCGGCAGTTAGTGAGGGCTGGCGGAAGAAAATAGCCAGAATGCGATCCCGGTCATCGCAAAAGAGCCGAGCATATTTATCGCAACGTTCAGCAACGCCCAGCCGATACGGCCTTCCTGAAACAAAAACACCGTTTCCGCAGAAAAGGTGGAGAAGGTGGTTAAACCGCCGCAGAACCCGGTGGTAATCAATACTTTCCACATGGGATCGATGTGCGTCATACGGTTAAACCAGGCCAGACCCATGCCAATGATAAACGCACCAATCAGGTTTGCGGCCAGTGTTCCCATTGGAATCGCCTGATGCAGTGGATTAAACCGCATACTCAGGAACCACCGCGCAACGCTCCCCGTCCCCCCACCAATAAAAACAGCTAAAAGGAGTTGTAACACTGTAAATACCTGCTATTTGATGTGTAAGAGTGGCGAGTTTAACGCTGTTTATAATCAGGGGACAAATATGTATGTTGCGGTAGGGCAGTTTGCGGTCACGCCTCGCTGGCATGAGAATGCGGCGCAGTGTGTCTCGCTGATGAAACAGGCACAACAGAAGGGAGCGTCGTTGCTGGTGCTGCCAGAGGCCTTGCTGGCTCGCGATGATAACGACCCGGATTTGTCGGTGAAATCCGCGCAGCCGCTGGATGGCGCGTTTTTACAGCAATTACTGGCCGAGAGTGCGGGTAATGACATGACCACAATGTTGACGCTCCATGTGCCGTCTACGCCCGGCCGGGCAGTTAACACACTGGTAGCCATCCGTGGCGGCGTCATCATCGCCAGCTATGCCAAGCTTCATCTCTATGATGCGTTCAGTATCCAGGAGTCGCGCCTGGTTGACCCGGGGGAGTGCGTTCCGCCCCTGATCGCGGTTGATGGTTTAAATATTGGGCTGATGACCTGCTACGATTTGCGCTTTCCTGAGCTGGCGTTGAGCCTGGCATTACAGGGAGCGGATGTGCTTGTTCTGCCTGCCGCGTGGGTTAAAGGGCCGCTGAAAGAGCATCACTGGGCCACGTTGCTTACGGCGCGCGCGCTGGATACCACCTGTTATGTGGTCGCGGCAGGGGAGTGCGGCAATAAAAATATCGGGCAGAGCAGGGTGATTGACCCGCTGGGCGTCACGATTGCCGCCGCAGCGGAAGGTCCGGTTTTACTGATGGCGGAGATAATTTCAGAAAGGATAGCGCTTGCACGGCAGCAATTACCTGTTCTTCGCAACCGACGTTTTGCGCCACCGCAATTATTGTGATGTTTTTTTCAACAATGCTTGATTCACCTTGTTACAGGTTGCTATTGTGTGCACGCGCCAAATGACCGTTAATATGATCCGGTTTTGACGCTGAATGCAGCCTGTTTTAAGTAAAGAAGGTATCTATGGGTGAGATTAGTATTACCAAACTGCTGGTGGTTGCCGCACTGGTCGTCCTGCTGTTTGGTACCAAGAAGTTACGCACGCTGGGTGGTGACCTGGGTGCCGCCATCAAAGGCTTTAAGAAAGCGATGAACGACGATGACGCGGCAGCGAAGAAAAGCGCCGAGGATACCGTTCCGGCTGAAAAGCTCTCTCACAAAGAGTAACGGCAATGCCTTAAGGCTTGCGAAAAAAAACCGGCTCAACAGGCCGGTTTTTTTGTATTCCTGTAAGTGAATATTACAGGGTTATTTAACTTCTTCGCCTTTTGCCTGCATATCGGCATGGTAAGAGGAACGCACAAACGGACCGCAGGCAGCATGGGTGAAGCCCATCGCCATCGCTTCCGCTTTCATCTCATCAAATTCATCCGGGCTAACGTAGCGCTGCACCGGCAGGTGATGACGGCTTGGCTGCAGATACTGGCCCAGCGTCAGCATGGTCACGCCGTGGCGACGCAGATCGCGCATCACTTCGATGATTTCGTCATTGGTCTCACCAAGACCAACCATCAGACCTGACTTGGTAGGAATATGTGGATGCGCTTCTTTAAAACGCTCCAGCAGCTTCAGGGACCAGTTGTAGTCAGCACCCGGACGCACCTGACGGTAGAGACGCGGTACGTTCTCCAGGTTGTGGTTAAAGACGTCTGGTGGCGTTGCGGTCAGGATATCCAGCGCGCGGTCCATACGACCACGGAAATCCGGCACCAGCGTCTCAATCTTAATGTTCGGGCTTTTCTCGCGAATGGCAGTAATGCAGTCAGCAAAGTGCTGAGCACCCCCATCACGCAGGTCATCACGGTCAACGGAGGTAATGACCACATAACGCAGCGCCATATCAGCGATGGTCTGCGCCAGTTTTTGAGGTTCGTTTGCATCTGGTGCCACCGGGCGGCCATGAGCAACATCGCAGAACGGGCAACGACGGGTACAGATAGCACCCAGAATCATAAACGTCGCGGTGCCGTGGTTGAAACACTCAGCAAGGTTCGGGCAAGAGGCTTCTTCACATACAGAGTGAAGGCCATTCTTACGCATCGCCGCTTTGATCCCCTGGATACGCGAAGAGTCGGCCGGAAGTTTGATTTTCATCCATTCCGGTTTTCTTAACAGCGCCTCGCGCTCTGTAGCCACGTTTTTAACCGGGATAAGGGCCATTTTATCGGCATCGCGGTATTTAACACCGCGTTCCATCACAATGGGTTTACTCATAGCGTGCGTGTTCCAGTTGCGAATATCGAAGGAAAGCGTTTCAATTCAAGGGAATGTTGTATTTATCAACTATTTTTGAACGAACGACAGGCAGTATATCATTGAAACGGTCGTTAAAGCAGCCTGCCAGGTCGCCAATTTGTAAAATAGTTGTTGTTTTGTGCCTTTTGCCCTGCGTGCGGCAGGGGCTTGTGCTGTGTCAACCTGTCAGAAGGCCTGGCGGATGATGCGGATCACATTTTCAAGTACCGGATCGCGCAGACTGAGCTTATTGTAATGCAGTGAAATCTCAATAGATTCTGCATTCAACTGGCTGAGCGGAATACTCTCCAGCGGCCAGCATTTCCGCAGCAGATGATACAGGCGCGAAGGCATGATGCAGAGCATGTCACTGCTGCCAATCAGGGATGCAGTAGTGAACATATTGTAACTGCTGAAGCTTATCTGTCGCTCCGGGAAAATGTCATCGATACGCTGGCGCAGCGCATGATGAGACTGTCCTTCCGTCATAAATGACGAGTGATCGTAGTTACGCAGATTTTCTATGGTGAGCGGCTCGCTGAGCACCGGATGCTGCTGGCGACAGACCAGCACCAGGTTGTCGGCATAGAGGACATTCTGCCCCAACGCGCGGGCGCTGAAGCTGCCGCTGTCGATAATTAAATCGGTCTGGAACTGGGCAAGCTGCACGTCAGGTTCGCTGATCGGTACATTACGCAGCAGCAACTGCGGCGCATGCTCTTTTACGGCCTGGTAAATTGCAGGCATAACCAACACCCCCACAGAGGGAGAGCAGCCGATGGTGATGGTTCGCTGTTTGTCGTAGCTTCCGGTTAAATCCAGCGCGCCCAGAATCGACTCCAGCCCCTGGCTGATGTACTCATGCAGATGCGTGGCGTAAGCCGTGGGGGTAACACCCTGTCCCTTACGAATAAATAACGGGTCCGGAAATATAGCGCGCAGCTTTTGAATTGACTGGCTTATTGCAGAGGGCGTGAGATTAAGAATTTTCGCAGCGTTAACGATACCCTTATGGACATATACCGCCTCAAAAATAGTCAATAAATTGAGATCAATATTACGTAAAGTCCGAAAAATTTGCGGCTTGTCTTCCCCACCGGGTTCATTCAGGCGTTTGGCTGGTAAATTATTATACTCCACGCTTTTACTCCGTACACATTCACAACATGAATGATAGTTGAATTTATTTATTATGCTTGTAGAGATTCGTAAAGTGTTGGTTTTGTTTCACTTGTTTATCAAAAACAACCAGTTGAGTGATTATCACGCAAGTTACTTAGGTCCTGCACGCAGCGCTGACGGGAGGCTAAATAATATGGATCGGTAATATTCGAGCGCTTCGAAAATATAGAATCTGCGGATTATTGTAAAGTGTAAAAGCGGCAATTAAATCGTGGCCCGTCAAATTATCGAGCCACAATGTATAATATATTAAGTAGTGATATATTCGTGCGGGGGATTGTTAAGTAGTGCTAACATATTAGCTAAAAGCACAGGACGGATATTTTCTGTTGTTGCCGTATCAACCCACTGGCACATTTGCGTCATTTCCATCCCGGCATAGCCGCAGGGGTTGATGCGCTGGAAGGGCTTCAAATCCATATTAATGTTCAAAGCCAGCCCGTGAAACGAGCAGCCTTTACGGATACGCAGCCCCAGCGAGCAGATCTTCATCTCGCCCACGTAGACTCCCGGCGCGTCGGCCCGCGGATGCGCATCAATACCGTATTCCGCCAGTGTGTTGACGACCGTTTGCTCAAGCAGAGTGACCAGTTCACGTACGCCCAGCTTTCTGCGTTTGAGGTTCAGGAGAACGTACATCACCTGTTGCCCTGGGCCATGGTACGTAACCTGCCCGCCGCGGTCGCTCTGAATAACCGGGATATCGCCCGTCATCAATAAATGTTCCGCTTTTCCCGCTTGCCCCTGCGTAAACACTGGCAGGTGTTCTACCAGCCAGATTTCATCAGGGGTGGTGTCATCGCGTGAGTCGGTGAAGTCATGCATAGCCTGGGAGACAGGCTCATAAGGTTGCAGCCCGAGATGACGGACAAGAATTTTATCCTGATACAAAACGACGTCTCCGAAGACGAGGGACAAAAGATGAGGGGGAGTATATCACAGCGGGGAGAGGGGTTACCCGGCAAACCGGGTAACCGCAGAGGGACTACAGCACCATACGAACAATTTCGATATTGCCGAGCTCTTCGTACAGCGTCTCAACCTGCTCAATGTGTGTTGCGGTAATGGTAATCGATACCGAGTGGTAGTTGCCCTTGCTGCTTGGTTTTACTGACGGAGAGTAGTCACCCGGCGCATGGCGCTGTACCACTTCAACCACCTGATCAACCAGCTCAGGTTTCGCCAGACCCATTACTTTGTAAGTAAATGGGGTAGGGAATTCAAGCAGTTCGTTAAGTTTGGTTTTCATGTCAGCTCCGGCGTAACGTCAAAAAGAATAACTCCCACGTCAGGTGGGAGTTATCAGGATACTTAGTATATGGGGATCAAAATCACACTTTCAAGTGTTCGATTTTTAGCCAAACCAGTGATGGAACATCAATTTAATGTAATCAATGATTTTGCCGAAGAAATTGCCTTCAGGAATTTCCTGCAGGACAACCAGCGGGCGCTGATCGATAGTTTTGCCATCCAGCTGGAAGTTGATGGTGCCTACAACCTGGTTTTTCTGCAGCGGTGCATGCAGCTCGGTGGTGTTCAGCACGTAGCTGGCTTTCAGATCTTTCATGCGTCCGCGTGGAATGGTCAGGTACAGATCTTTGTCCACGCCCAGGGAGGCGCGATCGTTATCACCGAACCAGACCGGCTCAGAGGCAAACTCTTTACCTGCTTTCAGTGGGTTCACGGTTTCGAAGAAACGGAAGCCCCAGGTCAGCAGTTTTTTGCTTTCTGTCTCACGGCCTTTAAAGGTACGACCGCCCATCACGGCAGAGATCAGGCGCATCTGACCTTCGGTAGCAGAGGCGACCAGGTTGTAACCCGCTTTGTCGGTATGACCGGTTTTGATGCCGTCAACGTTCAGGCTGTTATCCCACAGCAGGCCGTTACGGTTGGTCTGGCGAATACCGTTGAAGGTAAACTCTTTCTCTTTATAGATGGCGTATTCGTTCGGTACATCGCGGATCAGCGCCTGGCCAATCAGCGCCATATCGCGCGCAGAACTGTACTGACCCTCCGCATCCAGGCCGTGAACGGTCTGGAAGTGGCTGTTTTTCAGGCCCAGCGCAGAAACGTAGCTGTTCATCAGGCCCACAAACGCATCCTGGCTGCCCGCAGCGAAATCGGCCATGGCGACACAGGCGTCGTTACCGGACTGCAGGTTGATACCACGAATCAGCTGAGAGACAGGAACCTGCATACCCGGTTTCAGGAACATTAAAGAAGAGCCTTTAAAGACCGGGTTGCCGGTTGCCCACGCATCGTTACCGATGGTGACCAGGTCTGTTTCTTTAAATTTACCTGCCTTCATCGCCTGGCCGATAACGTAGCTGGTCATCATTTTCGTCAGGCTGGCCGGATCGCGGCGGGCATCGGCATTCTGTTCTGCCAGAACTTTGCCAGAGTTGTAATCGATCAGGATGTAGGATTCCGCATCGATTTGCGGAACGCCAGGGATCATGGTCTTGATGTTCAGGTCATCGGCGTGAGCTGCGGAGAGCGCAGCAGCGCAAAGGGCCGTGGTCAGCGCCATGCGCTGCACAAAACGAGCAGAAAAAGTGGTCTTCATGGTCAGAACTACGACATCCGTGATGGAATTAAAAAAAGTGCCTTACTATAGCAAATGCTATTCAGGCAGGCATCCGACTTTAAGCATGAGTTTGTGAATGACTTTTACACAAACTGACAATTCGGATGCCGCCGATACATTACTTCGCTACAGCGATAAATGACTGGAGTTGCGCTTCATTTTGCAGACGCTGCTGCAGGGTCGCTGCCTGCGATTTGCTGGCAAACGGTCCCATCTGAATACGCCACACAGCCCCGTTTTGCTCAACGCGGCCTGGAACGCCAAACTGCTGGCTCAGGCGCTGTTGATATTGCTGCGCGCGGGCCTGATCGCTGACGGCGCCCACCTGAACGACAAAGCCGCCGCTGGAGGCGGCAGCAGGCGCTGCTACCGCTGCGCTCTGGGTCGTTGTCGGAGCGGTGACGGGGGCAGGCTGCTGCGCGACGGGGGCGGCAACAGGCGCCGGGGCAGGTTCACTGCCTTCCAGCACGCCGGAGGCCAGGGTCGTTGGAGCCCCCAGGAAACCGCTACTCTTTACCGGTGCGCCAGTGCTGTCATCGCTTTGCAGCGTATCGTTACTGATAGGACGCACTTCGCCTGCTGGCTGAGAAGGCTCGGCCGGCGATGAGACGCTCCCCATGCCACCGTCAAGATTCGGACGATCGGGAAGGGCGTAGGTCTGTTTCGCCACTGTCGTACACGCGGTACCCGGCCCGGAGAGCGAGCCATCCGGTGCCACGATAATGGGGTCGATACGAACCTTGGTATTGTTCGAGGTGTTCAGGCGGTCGGCGGAGGCGCGCGACAGCGAAATCACACGGTCGTTACCGTACGGACCGCGATCGTTAATGCGGACTACGATCATACGGTCATTCGCCAGGTTGGTGATACGCGCGTAGCTTGGGATAGGCAGCGTCGGGTGTGCCGCAGTGAGTTGCGTCGGGTCGAACGCTTCTCCTGATGCCGTCAGGTTGCTCCCGGGTTCCGCATCATAAATGGCGGCGAAACCCGCCTGGCTGAAACGGGAAGGGTCCTGAACGATTTTGTAGCTTTTGCCGTCGCGCTCATAATCCTGATTCGCGCTGGCGTTGAGCGGTTCATAAACGGGATCGGCGCCGCTGATTTCAACGATTGGGCCATTACACACCGCAGGCTGCGGCGGCGCGACGGTTGCCTGTTGCTGACCATCATCACTTGTGCACGCCGCAAGTAAACTTGCCGCAATGCAGATCCCCAGCCACTGCTTACGCATTCCGATCCCCTTATTTTTATACGCTTTTTGACAACATTTTTCTGTGGGTATGGATCGACATCACGATACCAAACCCGGCCATCAACACGATCAGTGCCGAGCCTCCGTAACTCACCAGCGGAAGCGGAACGCCTACAACCGGCAGAATACCACTCACCATACCAATATTTACGAAGACATAAACGAACAAAATCAACATTAACCCGCCCGCCATGACGCGGCCAAAGGTGGTTTGCGCGCGCGCGGCAATCCACAACCCGCGCATGATTAACAGTACATACAGCGCGAGTAAGATCAAGATGCCGACCAGCCCAAGCTCTTCCGCCAGGACCGCAAAGATAAAGTCGGTATGGCGCTCTGGTAAGAACTCCAGCTGCGACTGGGTGCCGTGCAGCCATCCTTTACCGCGCAGGCCACCGGAGCCAATCGCGATCTTGGACTGAATAATATGATAGCCCGCACCCAGCGGATCGGTTTCCGGATCGAGCAGCATCATCACGCGCTGGCGCTGATAATCATGCATCAGGAAGAACCAGAGAATAGGGATGAACGCGGCAACCAGCACCACCGCAATACCAATCAGACGCCAGCTCAGGCCCGACAAGAAGAGAACAAACAGGCCGGAGAGTGCGATGAGGATAGAGGTACCAAGGTCAGGCTGCGCCGCCACCAGCAACGTTGGCAGGAAAATCAATACCAGCGCGATGGCCGTGTTTTTCAGTGATGGCGGACAGACATCGCGGTTGATAAAGCGTGCCACCATCAGTGGAACGGCGATTTTGGCAATTTCCGAGGGCTGGAAGCGAACTACGCCCAGATCCAGCCAGCGCTGTGCGCCTTTGGAGATGGCTCCAAAGGCATCTACCGCAACCAGCAAAATAATACAGAAGATGTAGAGATAGGGGGCCCAGCCTTCGTAGACGCGTGGCGGGATCTGCGCCATGACGACCATAATGACCAGCCCCATCGCGATCTGGCCAATCTTGCGCTCCATCATGCCGATGTCCTGGCCGCTGGCGCTCCAGATAACCAGAGCGCTGTAGACCAGCAGAGCCAGCAGGATCAGCAGCATGGCTGGGTCGATGTGGATTTTATCCCACAGCGATTTTTTATTTGGATTATCCGTCATGATTATTGGTCCTCCGCCGCAGCGGCCGCCGGGTTTTCAGCCGGCAGTTCGGTGTTGTTATCACCCAGCATGATGTGGTCGAGGATTTGGCGCATGATGGTGCCCACGGCTGGCCCTGCGCCACCGTTTTCCAGAATCATTGCCACCGCCACCTGCGGGTTATCATAGGGTGCAAATGCCGTCATGAGATTATGGTCACGCAGTCGTTCGGCAATGCGGTGCGCGTTATAGGTTTCGTTGGCCTTCAGGCCGAAGACCTGCGCCGTACCGGATTTGGCGGCCACTTTATACGGCGCACCGGCGAAATACTTATGCGCGGTACCGTTCGGGCGGTTTGCCACCCCGTACATCCCGTCTTTGGCGATCTCCCAGAAGCCGGAGTGAATATCCCCCACCGGCGGTTCATGCGGCTGGATCCACGGCACTTTTTTGCCCTCTTCAACGGTACTTTGCAGCAGGTGCGGGACTTTCACCACACCATCGTTGATGAGGATCATCATCGCTTTGTTCATCTGCAGCGGGGTTGCGGTCCAGTAGCCCTGGCCGATACCCACCGGAATGGTATCACCCTGGTACCACGGTTTCTTAAAGCGCTTTAGCTTCCACTCGCGGGTTGGCATGTTGCCGGAGCGTTCTTCGGCGAGATCGACCCCGGTGTAATGGCCGTAGCCAAATTTGCTCATCCACTCTGACAGGCGGTCAATACCCATGTCGTACGCCACCTGGTAGAAGAAGGTATCCGCAGACTCTTCCAGCGATTTCGTCACGTTCAGATGACCGTGGCCCCATTTTTTCCAGTCGCGATAGCGTTTCTCTGAACCCGGTAACTGCCACCAGCCCGGGTCAAACAGGCTGGTGTTGCGGTTGATGACACCCGCGCTCAACGCCGAGACGGCGACGTAAGGTTTCACCGTGGACGCCGGCGGATAGACCCCCTGCGTGGCGCGGTTGACCAGCGGCGTGTTCGGGTCATTAAGCAGGCCGGAGTAGTCCTTACTGGAAATTCCATCGACAAAGAGGTTAGGGTCGTAGCTTGGCATGGAGACCATCGCCAGTATGCCGCCGGTACGCGGATCGGTCACGACAACTGCCGCACGGCTGCCCGCCAGTAAGGTTTCAATATACTGCTGGAGTTTCAGGTCGAGCGTCAGGTAGACGTCATGTCCTGCCTGCGGCGGCACCTCTTTCAGCTGACGAATAACGCGGCCACGGTTGTTAACTTCCACCTCTTCATAGCCGGTCTGCCCGTGCAGGACATCTTCGTAATAGCGTTCAATTCCCAGCTTACCGATATCGTGCGTCGCGGCGTAGTTTGCCAGCTTGCCGTCTTTATCGAGACGCTCAACGTCTTTATCGTTGATCTTGGAGACGTAGCCGATTACGTGCGTCAGTGCGGAACCGTAAGGGTAGTAGCGACGCTTGTAGCCTTTCACTTCCACACCGGGGAAACGGTACTGGTTGACGGCAAAGCGGGCGACCTGGACTTCCGTCAGGTTGGTTTTAACCGGAATGGAGGTAAAGCGGTGAGAACGGGCGCGCTCTTTCTTGAAGGCAGCGATATCGTCATCGTTAAGATCGACAACGCTTCGCAATGCTTCCAGCGTATCCTGCACGTTGTCGACTTTTTCCGGCATCATCTCAATCTGGTAGATGGTGCGGTTTAAGGCCAGCGGGGTGCCGTTACGGTCGTAAATAATGCCGCGGCTGGGGGCGATAGGCACCAGCTTGATGCGGTTTTCGTTTGAGCGCGTCTGGTAATCGGTATAGCGGACAATTTGCAGATTATAAAGGTTGGCGATCAGCACGCCGGTAAGCAGCAAAATCCCCGTAAAGGCGACCAGCGCCCGGCGCACAAACAGCGCGGACTCAGCCGTATAGTCGCGAAAAGAATTCTGTAGTTTCATCCGCTGCTTAATCTACCCTGGTCAGTCATTACTCGCGGTGATAGGGGTGGTTGGTAGTAATGCTCCACGCGCGGTACAGGCTTTCTGCCACCAGTACCCGAACGAGCGGGTGGGGAAGCGTCAGCGCGGAGAGAGACCAACTTTGTTCTGCCGCCGCTTTACAGGCAGGGGACAACCCTTCAGGCCCGCCAATCAACAGACTGACGTCACGACCATCCTGCTTCCAGCGCTCCAGTTCGTGCGCCAGCTGCGGCGTATCCCAGGGCTTGCCTGGAATATCGAGGGTAACGATGCGGTTTTTGCCTGCGGCAGCCAGCATCAGTTCTCCCTCTTTATCAAGAATGCGTTTGATATCCGCGTTCTTGCCGCGCTTTCCGGCGGGGATCTCCACCAGCTCGAACGGCATATCTTTAGGGAAACGACGCAGATATTCAGTAAAACCGGTTTGTACCCAGTCCGGCATTTTGGTGCCGACGGCGACCAGCTGCAACTTCACGCATTAACCCCAGAGTTTTTCCAGCTCATACAGGCGACGGCTCTCTTCCTGCATGACGTGGACAATCACATCGCCAAGATCGACAACCACCCAGTCAGCGGTTGCTTCACCTTCAACACCGAGCGGTAACAGCCCTGCTGCACGTGATTCCTGCACAACATGATCGGCAATTGAAACCACATGGCGAGTAGACGTACCGGTGCAGATGATCATGCAGTCGGTGATGCTGGATTTACCCTTAACGTCGATAGCGATGATGTCCTGACCTTTCAGGTCATCAATTTTGTCGATAACAAAATCCTGGAGTGCTTTACCCTGCAAGTTTTCCCCCTGGGTGAATGAGATTGTGCAACTATGAATTCGTAGCCAGACAGTATACCTGAACTGACGCCCCTGTCGGGACAAATGTCACCGGCCGGGCTTTTGAAGGCGGGTATCATCCCACCCTCCGCCGGAGATTGCATCGCCATTTTTGTAAAACAATTTCTGTAAAGCAATGAGCGGCAGGAAAGTCTGGCAGCGGAGGATAACAGTATGGCTTACTCTGTCAAGGCAGGATAATCAATAAGGCGCTTTTTGTGCGCCCGGATTATGCGTCTGCGCTTTTCTGATACAACCCGTGCGCGTGGATATAGTCCAGCACTGACGATGGCAGGAGATCGTCACAGGCTAAACCGTGCTGAAGCCGGTCGCGAATGATTGTCGCAGAAATATCAAACCACGGCGTCTCCGCCAGATAGATCTTCCCGGCAGGTTGATTATGCAGATCTTCCACATTGTCGGTCAGATGAGCCTCTAGCCACTGCTGATACTGCTCTTCACGCATGGTCAGCGGATAGCCCGGACGGCGGCAGACGAGGAGATGGCTGTTCTCCAGAATGGTTTCATACTGGTGCCATGTGGGGAAGTTGAGCAGAGAATCCTGGCCGATGATAAAGGCCAGCGGTTTGTCCGGCCCCTGTTCGGCCCGCCACTCCTGTAGGGTTTGCGAGGTCCAGGACGGGGTGTCGCGACGGAGTTCACGCTCGTCCAGGCTGAAGAGCGGTTTATCCGCAATGGCCAGGGCGAGCATCTCTTTTCGCTGCTCGCTGGTGGCCTCAGGCTGAGGCCGATGTGGCGGAACGTTATTGGGCATGATAATCACGCGCTGAAGACCAATCAGATTCGCCAGAATTTCAACCGGTTTCAGATGACCGTAATGGACCGGGTCAAAGGTGCCACCGTACAGGGCCTGTAGAGAGTGCATGCTATCCATCGATAAATACATCTGCCAGCGCCTTGTGGCAGAGCAGCAGAGAAAGGCTTTCCAGTTCCGCCCAGACGGACTGGCCGTAATCTTGTTTTAACGTGAGCTCTGCGCGCATCAAAAGCTGTACCGCCTGGCGCAGCTGTTCATGGCTCAGACGATTAATGGCCTCGGTGGTCATCGCCCGACGGTTTTGCCAGACACGGTGTTTGTCGAACAACGAACGCAATGGCGTATGAGCAGACTGGCGCTTGAGCGTGATGAGCAGCAGCAGTTCACGCTGCAGCGTACGCAGCAATATAACCGGTTCGCTACCCTCAAGGCGTAGCTGCTGCAAAATATGCAGGGCACGCTTGCTCTTTGCCATCAGCAGCGCATCAACCCAGTGGAACGGCGTGAAGTGTGCAGCGTCGTTAACCGCCTGCTCCACGCGCGGCAGAGTCAGCTTGCCATCGGGCCAGAGGAGGGCGAGCCGGTCCAGCGCCTGGGCCAATGCCAGCAGGTTGCCTTCATAGCAGTAGCACAGCAGCTGATTCGCTGCGTCGTCCAGTTGCAGGTTATTCTGCTTCGCTCTTGCCGCCACCCATTTCGGCAAATGGGCCTGCTCAGGCGTCTGGCAGGTGACCAGCACGGCATGAGTGGCGAGTTGGGTAAACCACGCGGCGTTTTCCTGCGCTTTGGTGAGCTTGTTGCCACGCACGATTAACAGCAGATCGCTGTGCAACAGGCTGACCAGCGTCGCCAGCTGTTCATTGATGGCCGCGTTCGGACCATTCTCTGGCAGCAGGATCTGGATGGTCTGGCGTGATGCAAAGAGACTCATCGCCTGGCAAAGGGAGAAAAGGGCATTCCAGTCGGTATTGTTATCCAACTGGACGGTGTGGTGTTCATCAAAGCCCTGAGCGGCGGCGGCATGTCGCACGGCATCCAGGCTTTCCTGAAGCAAGAGCGGGTCGTTACCCAGTAGCAGATACGCCGCGCGCAGCCCTTCATTGAGCTGCGCGCGGAGTTGTTCAGGATACAGCCTGATCATCAGTTACCCATGGAGGTAGAAACAGGAGGCGTGTTGGCATCCGGTTTGTCGATGATGTCAGAACCCTGTCTTGTCGTTGCGGCAATGCCTGGCAGCTTACGGATCAGCTGTTCTGCGGCCTTGTCGTACATTTCGTTAATGATAATCTGCTGCTCAGCATCTTTTGCCAGCGCCGTTTGCGGGTTATCAAAGAACGAGCGGTACACTTTGGTATTGATAGGGAAAATGTCTTTACCCGGGATCAATACTGCCGCGTTCACCGTCAGCACCATCTGATATTCCGCAGTACGTCCATCCTGGAAGATCGACGCGGTATCTTTAGCCAGCGATGAGCTTAAGATACGTAATGACGGTACATCCTGGCGCAGGGTGCCTTTTTCGATCAGTTGAACATCGTTCAAACGCAGCTGGTTACGCACTGCCCGGCTGAGTGGACCATTCGGATCCCCTGAGTCGAAAATCATCGTTTTCATCTCAGCGGGCACCGCCGTGGTATTGCGCAGGTGCCAGCCACACCCCGCGGTGACCAGCACCGCCAGAGATAAGAGTATTGTTGCCAGTTGTCGCACGTTTCCTCCCGCGCTTAGCCAACGACCAGATTCAGCAGTTTACCCGGTACGTAGATCACTTTACGTACGGTAACGCCCTCAAGATATTTCGCCACCAGATGTTCCTGGCCAGCACGCTCACGAACCTGTTCTTCGGTTGCATCAACGGCGACGGTAATTTTACCGCGTACTTTACCGTTGACCTGTACCACCACCAGCGTGGTGTTTTCCACCATGGCGGATTCATCAGCAACCGGCCACGGCGCGTTGTCGATATCGCCTTCGCCTTTCAGCTCCTGCCACAGGGTGAAGCTGACATGCGGGGTGAACGGGTTCAACATGCGCACGACGGCCAACAGTGCTTCACGCATTAAGGCACGATCCTGCTCGCCTTCCTGCGGTGCTTTCGCCAGCTTGTTCATCAGTTCCATAATAGCCGCAATTGCGGTATTGAAGGTCTGACGACGACCAATATCATCGGTCACTTTTGCAATCGTTTTATGAACATCACGACGCAGCGCCTGCTGGTCTTCAGTCAGGGCAGCAACGTTCAGTGCCGGTGCGTCGCCGTGAGCGGTGTGTTCGTAAACCAGTTTCCAGACGCGCTTCAGGAAGCGGTTCGCCCCTTCAACGCCGGACTCCTGCCACTCCAGGGTCATGTCTGCCGGTGAGGCAAACATCATGAACAGACGCACGGTATCCGCGCCGTAGCGCTCAACCATCACCTGCGGGTCGATGCCGTTGTTTTTGGACTTGGACATCTTGCTCATGCCGGTATAAACCAGTTCATGACCTTCGGCGTCTTTCGCCTTCACGATACGGCCTTTCTCGTCGCGCTCAACAATCGCATCAACCGGAGAGACCCAGTTACGTTCGCCGTTCGCACCCACATAGTAGAACGCATCTGCCAGTACCATGCCCTGACACAGCAGCTGTTTCGCTGGCTCGTCAGAGTTCACCATGCCTGCGTCACGCATCAGCTTGTGGAAGAAGCGGAAGTAGAGCAGGTGCATGATGGCATGTTCAATACCACCGATGTAGATGTCTACCGGCAGCCAGTAGTTTGCCGCGTCGGAATCCAGCATCCCTTCCTGATACTGCGGGCAGGTGTAGCGGGCGTAGTACCAGGAAGACTCCATAAAGGTGTCAAAGGTGTCGGTTTCACGCAGCGCAGGCTGACCGTTAACGGTGGTTTTTGCCCACTCAGGATCGGCTTTGATCGGGCTGGTGATGCCATCCATGACCACATCTTCCGGCAGGATCACCGGGAGCTGATCTTCCGGGGTTGGCATTACGGTGCCGTCTTCCAGCGTGACCATCGGGATTGGCGCACCCCAGTAACGCTGACGGGAAACGCCCCAGTCGCGCAGGCGGTAGTTTACTTTACGCTCGCCCACGCCCAGCGATGCCAGTTTGTCGGCGATGGCGTTGAAACCCTCTTCGAAGCTCAGGCCGCTGAACTCACCAGAGTTAAACAGCGTGCCTTTTTCCGTCAGTGCTTGCTCAGACAGGTCAGGTTCAGAGCCGTCAGCCGCCAGAATAACGGCTTTGATCGGCAGGTTGTATTTGGTGGCAAATTCATAGTCGCGCTGGTCGTGACCCGGAACAGCCATCACGGCACCGGTACCGTATTCCATCAGCACGAAGTTTGCTGCCCAGACCGGAATCGCTTCGCCAGTCAGTGGGTGCTTCGCATAGAAGCCCGTGGCAACGCCTTTCTTCTCCATGGTCGCCATGTCGGCTTCTGCCACTTTCGTGTTGCGGCATTCGTCGATAAAGGTAGCCAGCTCTGGGTTATTTTCGGCAGCTTTCTGCGCCAGCGGGTGACCTGCGGCCACGGCCAGATAGGTCGCGCCCATGAAGGTATCAGGACGGGTGGTGTAGACGGTCAGAGTCTGATCGTAGTTCTCAACGTTGAAGGTGATCTCCACGCCTTCAGAACGGCCGATCCAGTTGCGCTGCATGGTCTTAACGGTATCCGGCCAGTGGTCCAGCGTGTCCAGATCGTTCAGCAGTTCGTCAGCGTAAGCGGTGATTTTGATAAACCACTGTGGGATCTCTTTACGCTCAACTTTGGTGTCGCAGCGCCAGCAGCAGCCGTCGATAACCTGTTCGTTCGCGAGAACGGTCTGGTCGTTCGGGCACCAGTTAACGGCGGACGTCTTCTTATAGACCAGGCCTTTTTTGTACAGCTCGGTGAAGAACTTCTGTTCCCAGCGATAGTATTCCGGGGTACAGGTCGCCAGCTCGCGGCTCCAGTCATAGCCAAAGCCCAGCATTTTGAGCTGGTTTTTCATGTACGCGATGTTGTCGTACGTCCACGGCGCTGGCGCCGTATTGTTTTTGACCGCCGCGCCTTCTGCAGGCAGACCGAATGCATCCCAGCCGATTGGCTGCAGCACGTTTTTGCCCAGCATACGCTGGTAGCGTGCAATCACATCACCGATGGTGTAGTTACGCACGTGGCCCATGTGTAGTCGACCAGAAGGATAGGGAAGCATCGACAGGCAGTAATACTTCTCTTTGCTCTCGTCTTCGGTTACTTCAAAGGTACGCTTCTCGTCCCAGTGTTGCTGGACTTTTGATTCTATCTCTTCCGGGCGGTATTGCTCTTGCATGGCAGCCAGTGGTCCTGTTTTCAATACAGCTACAAATGTAGCCAATGGATGTGGTATTTCAGATCCGCATAGCATAGCCCAAACGTCCGCGTCAAAACAGCCTTTCGCACAAATGCGCTTTGCAGGAATTTACCGGGTCTGTGGTTCACCTGACAAAGCGGCGATGAAATAAGGTCTATTATTAGAAATAGTTACTTACCCGGGAGGCAAAATGATGAACAAGGTTGCTCAATTTTACCGCGAACTGGTGGCAACACTGACGGAACGGCTGCGTAACGGCGAGCGTGATATCGACGCGCTGGTGGAACAGGCGCGTGCGCGCGTGACGCAAACGGGTGAGTTAACGCGAACCGAAGTGGAAGAGGTGACGCGCGCCGTGCGTCGTGACCTCGAAGAGTTCGCGCGCAGTTACCAGGAGAGCCAGGACGAGGTGACCGACAGCGTATTTATGCGGGTGATCAAGGAGAGCCTCTGGCAGGAACTGGCGGATATTACCGATAAAACACAGCTGGAGTGGCGTGAAGTCTTTCAGGATCTGAATCATCACGGCGTGTACCACAGCGGTGAAGTGGTGGGGCTGGGAAATCTGGTCTGTGAGAAATGCCATCACCATATTGCCGTTTATACGCCGGAGGTGCTGTCCCTGTGTCCGAAGTGCGGGCACGATCAATTCCAGCGTCGGCCGTTTGAGCCCTAAATAAAAGCAAAACTGTTTGCGCCCTCTCCCTGTGGGAGAGGGCCGGGGAGAGGGCATCAGGCCGCAAAAGGTAAAAGCAAAACGGCAACCACGTTGCCGTTTTTAGTGTTTGCTCCCTCTCCCCGTGGGAGAGGGTTGGGGTGAGGGCATCAGGCCGCACTATAGTATGCGAGCCTCTCCGCCAGCAAATCCACAAACGCCTGCCGATCGATATCCACCATTAGCGTGGTATTCGGTTTATTGCCCGTCAGCGAATAGTAATCCACCACCGTCATCCCCTGGGTGTATTTCCCCTGGGTCTCCACACCAACCCAGCGCTCTACCGTGGTAAACATCTCAGGCTTCAGCAGCCAGGCAATGGTGCACGGGTCATGCAGCGGCGCGCCGTGGAAGCCCCATTTCTCGGCTTTGTGATATTCCATAAAGAAGTCGAGCAGCTCGGCCACGGTCGTGGCAACCGGGTTGCCAATCGCACGAAAACGCTCGATGTCATTCGCCATAATCTGCGCCCGGTGGGTAACATCCAGTCCGGCCATCACAATCGGCAAACCCGACTGGAAGACGATCTCCGCCGCTTCCGGGTCAACAAAGATGTTGAACTCCGCCGCAGGCGTCCAGTTACCCAGCCCCATTGCTCCGCCCATAATCACGATACGGGCAATTTTGCTGTGCAGTTCAGGATGGCTGTTCAGCAGCAGCGCAACGTTGGTTTGCGGGCCCGTTGCTACCAGCGTGACGGGTTCAGCACTCTCGCGTAGTACCTTTGCCATCAGCTCCACGGCGGTACAGGATTGCGGGGCGAAACCCGGTTCCGGCAGTGCCGGGCCGTCCAGGCCGCTTTCTCCGTGTACGTTGTCGGCAATGATCAGTTCACGCATCAGCGGTTTGACCGCGCCACCGGCCACGGGAATATCGGGGCGCTTTAGCAAGGTCAGCATACGCAGGACGTTGCGCAGGGTTTTATCCGGCGTCTGGTTGCCGGCAGATGAGGTGACAGCTTTGACTTCAAGTTCAGGGGAGGCAAGTGCAAGGACGAGGGCAATCGCGTCATCATGACCCGGATCGCAATCGAAAATAATAGGCTGTGCCATAGCGTTCTCCATACGTAGCGTTATTTTGTGACAGGGTTAACGCTGCAATGTGACGCCGACGAGAAGCAGAGATTGAAAGCGTGAGACAGTGCGCAATCCGCAGATTGCGCACTGAGAAGATTAATGCAGGATTTTAGCCAGGAAGTCTTTAGCGCGTTCGGATTTCGGGTTGGCGAAGAACTCTTCTTTCGGCGAGTCTTCAACGATCTTGCCTTCATCCATAAAGATCACGCGGTTTGCCACTTTGCGGGCGAAGCCCATTTCGTGGGTCACCACCATCATGGTCATCCCTTCGTGGGCCAGTTCAACCATGACGTCCAGCACTTCGTTGATCATTTCGGGATCGAGTGCGGAGGTCGGTTCGTCGAACAGCATTGCCACCGGATCCATACACAGTGCGCGAGCAATCGCCACACGCTGCTGTTGGCCGCCGGAAAGCTGTGCCGGGAACTTATCGGCGTGCGCAGAAAGCCCCACGCGATCCAGAAGCTTCAGCCCTTTCTCACGCGCCGCTTTTTTGTCACGCTTAAGCACTTTCACCTGCGCCAGCGTCAGGTTCTCGATGATGGAGAGGTGAGGGAACAGTTCAAAATGCTGGAACACCATCCCCACGTGGGAGCGAAGCTGGGCAAGGTTGGTTTTCTTGTCGTTCACTTTGGTGCCGTTAACAACAATTTCACCCTGCTGCACAGGCTCCAGACCATTAACCGTTTTGATCAGCGTCGATTTACCGGAACCGGACGGCCCGCACACTACCACCACATCACCTTTTTTGACTTCGGTGGAGCAGTCGGTCAGCACCTGAAAGTGCCCATACCATTTAGAAACATTTTTCAGGGAAATCATTATACCGTCCTTTTCTTCAGCCAACTGACCAACAGCGACGCGCTTAAACTAATCACAAAATAGACCGCACCTGCGAAGAGCACCATCTCAACCTGCGTACCATCGCGCTCACCGATGGTGGACGCGGTACGGAAGAAGTCTGCCAGGCTCAGGACATATACCAGAGAGGTATCCTGGAACAGCACGATGCCCTGGGTCAGCAGGAGGGGAACCATGGCGCGAAACGCCTGCGGCAGAATAATGAGTTGCATGGACTGCCAGTGGGTCATCCCCAGCGCCAGCGCCGCGCTGGACTGCCCGCGTGAGATACTCTGTATGCCCGCACGGATGATCTCGGAATAGTAAGCGGCCTCAAACATGGAGAACGCAACCATCGCGGAAATCAGGCGGATATCGGTTTTCGGTGATAGTCCCAGAACGTTTTGCAGGAATCCGGGAACAATCAGGTAAAACCACAGCAGCACCATTACCAGCGGAATAGAACGGAAAACGTTAACGTAGGCAGTGGCAAACCAGGCGAGCGGTTTGAAGCTCGACAGGCGCATTACCGCCAGCAGGGTGCCCCAGACGATACCGACGATGATGGCGATCGCCGTGATTTTTAAGGTGATCACTAGGCCATCCAGCAGGTACGGCATGGAAGGAACAATGGAACTCCAGTCAAATTCGTACATTATTTGCCCCCCAGATTGCCCGGCAGGCGAATTTTGCGTTCAACCAGGTTCATCACCAGCATGATGAAAGCGTTAATCAGAACATACGCGAGCGTAATTGCCGTGAAGGATTCCCACGCGTGGGCGGAATAATCCAGCAGTTTACCCGCCTGCGCCGCCATATCGACCAGACCGATCGTGGAGGCGATGGCCGAGTTTTTGACCAGGTTCATCATCTCTGAGGTCATCGGTGGAACAATGACGCGGTAGGCGTTAGGCAGCAGGACGTAGCGGTAGGTTTGCGGCAGCGTTAACCCCATCGCCAGACCCGCGTTCTTTTGTCCACGCGGCAGCGACTGAATAGCGGCGCGTACCTGCTCGCACACGCGTGCGGCGGTAAACAGCCCCAGACACATCATCGAGGAGACAAAGAACTGTACGTTAGGATCCAGTTCCGACTTGAACCACATGCCAATATTTTCCGGCAGCAGTTCAGGAACGACCAGATACCAGGTAAAGAACTGCACGATCAGCGGAACGTTACGGAACAGTTCCACATACAGCGTGCCGATAGAAGAGAGAAAACGGTTAGGGACGGTGCGCAGAATACCGAACAGTGAACCGACAAGGAACGCAATAATCCACGCCGTTATCGATAACGCAACGGTAACCTGAAAGCCGCTCCACAGCCAGCCAAGATAGGTTGTGTTGCCGAACGGGGCTTGTTGCAGAAATATGCCCCAGTTCCAGTCTATTGACATAATAAACTCCAGAAAAAAAAGGGTAGCAGCGCTACCCTCGAAGATTGGTGAGAAGCTCATTTTTCGCGCTGAGTGGGGAACGACCACTCAACGTATAGTCTGTCCATGCTTCCCGACAATCGAGAGGGCAGGAGATCCCGCCCCTGTAGTTCTAATTAGTTAAGAGCCTTGTCATTTGGTGATTTGAACAGTGCTTTCATGTCGTCAGACAGTTCAAAGTTCATGTTGAGATTTTTGGGTGGAATTGGGTTCTTGAACCATTTGTCGAACCATTTTTCCGCTTCACCGGAGGTTTGCACCTGGGCGATGGTGTCATCGATCAGCTTCTTGAATTGCGGATCGTCTTTACGCAGCATACAGCCGTAGGCTTCTTTCGACTGGGCGGTACCAACGATATCCCAGTTGTCCGGTTTCTTCGCTTTTGCACGTTCGCCAGCCAGCAGAGCATCATCCATCATAAACGCGACGGCACGGCCACTTTCCAGCGTACGGAAGGAGTCACCATGGTCTTTCGCGCTGATGATGCGCATATCCATTTTCTTCTCGTCGTTCAGCTTGTGCAGCAGCACTTCTGAGGTTGTCCCGGAGGTCACAACAACGGCTTTGCCTTTCAGGTCAGCAAAATCTTTGATGTCGCCGCCTTTTTTGGTCAGCAGACGGGTCCCCACCACAAAGATGGTGTCGGAGAAGGCGGCCTGTTTCTGACGCTCAAGGTTGTTGGTGGTTGAGCCACACTCAAAATCGAAGGTGCCGTTTTGCAGCAGTGGGATACGGTTCTGCGAGGTGATTGGAATCAGTTTTACCTGCAGGTCGGGTTTGTTCAGCTTTTTCTTCACGGCCTCAACGATGGCGTTAGAGTAGTCCTGTGAATAGCCCACGACTTTTTGCGTGTTGTCGTAGTAAGAGAACGGGACAGAAGATTCACGGTGGCCGACCACGATCACGCCGTTTTTGGCAATCTTGTCGAGAGTGCTGCCGGCTGCCGGCGCGTCTTCAGCGTGAACGACGCCTGCGGACATCCCCATTACCAGCATTGCTGTGGCCAGTTTACGTAATTGCATACCCAACTCCTTTCTTATCAGCGTCAGTGACGCATTGATACCCATTGTGATGTTGTTATATCTCGCGCTATGCGAGTGCAGTGTTATGCAAGCTTGTTAACATTTAGTCTGGCTTAATGTAAAGATTTTGCTGCGTTATTGTTTATTTTTGCGAAGCGCGCCGCACCATTCCGAGGCAGAAATCTCTCGTTGCACCGTTTCGGTGCTACCGGCGATCTATGCTGGTGCGACAAGGTTGCACACGAAGCCAAACTGCGTTTACCTGAATAAACAAAGCAATAGGCGTGCCAGAATTGAAATTTGGGAGGGAACTGTCGGGTGGCGGCTACGCCTTACCCGACCGACGAAGCGAAATGTAGGTCGGGTAAGCGTCAGCGCCACCCGGCAACAGAAGGTAAGATTAGCGACGACGCTGACGAAGGCTCATCAGCACAGCCCCAAAGCCAAACAGGGCGGTCAGGATCCACAGCGGCCAGTTGCCGGTGCGGGCATATGGCGTCAGGCCGCTTGTCGGCGTGACTTTAGCCGTCAACACGTCGCGCGTAAACTGCGGGAGCATGGCCTGAATTTCTCCCCGCGGTCCAATCACGGCGGTGATGCCATTGTTGGTGCTGCGCAACAGCGGACGCGCCAGCTCCAGTGAACGCATCCGCGCCATCTGGAAGTGCTGCCACGGACCAATCGACTTACCGAACCAGGCATCATTAGAGATGGTCAGCAGGAAGTCCGTATCCGGACGGAAGTTGTCGCGCACCTGTTCACCGAGGATGATCTCGTAGCAAATGGCCGCCGTCAGGGCAAAGCCGTGTGCATGCAGCTGCGGCTGCACATACGGCCCCCGACTGAAGGAGGACATTGGCAGGTCAAAGAACGGTGCCAGCGGACGCAGTATCGATTCCAGCGGAACAAACTCGCCAAACGGAACAAGGTGATTCTTGTTATACCGGTCAGTCGAGGTGTAGCTGTACTCGCTGTCTTTGCCGAGCGTAATGATGGTGTTGTAGGTATCGTAGCGGTTCTGCTGATTCAGACGCGCATCCACAATCCCGGTGATCAGCGTACTGCCGCGCGCGCGCAGCAGATCGTTCATCATGTTGAGAAACGGCTGCTGGTTAATTTCCAGATCCGGAATGGCAGATTCAGGCCAGATGATCAGCTGTGATTTACCCATCACCTCTTCAGTAGCGTTGGCGTAAATTTTCAGCGTGTTCAGCAACTCTTTTTCATCCCACTTCATCGCCTGCGGAATATTTCCCTGCACCATCGATACCTGTGTGGCGCGCTCTGGCATCAAGGTATACCACTGGATATAACGCAGCGGGAAGGGTAGAGCGAAAAGAACCAGCGCCACCACCAGCGGTTTCCAGTTACGCGTGACCAGCGCCAGCACCAGCAGGCCGCTCACCACCATCAGCAGGAAGTTAATGGCTTCAACGCCCATTACTGGCGCCAGACCTTTCAGCGGGCCGTCAATCTGGCTGTAGCCAAACTGCAGCCACGGGAAGCCGGTCAGCACCCAGCCGCGCAGAAACTCGGTGATCTGCCAGACCACGGGAGCCGCAATGGCAACGCGCAGCCAACTGGTTTTAGGCCACAGGCGGGAAAGAATGCCCGCAAACAGACCGGTGTAGAGCGAGAGATAGGCGGCCAGCAGAACCACAAGGAAGACGTTAACCGGCCCCGGCATACCCCCAAACTGGGCGATGCTGACGTAGACCCAGTTGATGCCGGATCCAAACAGCCCCAGCCCCCAGAAGTAGCCAATGGCTGCAGCTTGAACGGGACGACGATTCAGGGTTAACCCCTGTAACCCCATCAGGGAGAGAATGGCTGCAGGCCAGATATCGTAAGGAGAAAAAGCCAGCGTACCGCTGGCTCCAAGTAACAGCGCCAGCAGCAAACGGACGCGCTGGCGTTCAAGCAGTGGGGCAAATGCCATTTACATTAATCTTCCAGTTTTGGCACCGGTGAGTCGTCCGGCGTTCTGACATGAACCTGTATAATACGTCGGCTGTCGGCCATCGCCACTTTGAACTGGTAACCATCGATGTCAACGGTTTCGCCGCGGGCAGGAAGATGACCAAAGGCCTGCATCACCAGCCCACCAATGGTATCCACCTCTTCATCGCTGAAGTGGGTGCCGAAGGCGTCGTTGAAATCCTCAATGGAGGCCAGAGCGCGAACGGTCCACGTATGGCGGCTAAGCTGACGGAAGTCGATATCTTCTTCTTCGTCATACTCGTCTTCGATCTCGCCCACGATCAGCTCAAGAATATCCTCGATCGTGACAAGGCCTGACACGCCGCCAAATTCATCAATCACAATCGCCATGTGGTAACGCTGGGAGCGAAACTCTTTCAGCATCCGATCCACACGTTTACTTTCCGGCACAACCACGGCCTGGCGTAACACTTTTTCCATGCTGAAGGCTTCGGCATCGCTGCGCATAAACGGCAGCAGATCTTTGGCCATCAAAATCCCTTCGATGTGATCTTTGTCTTCGCTGATGACCGGGAAACGGGAGTGAGCGGATTCGATAATCACATCGAGGCATTCATCGAGGCTCTGGTTACGTTTCAGGGTAATCATTTGCGAGCGGGGGATCATGATATCGCGAACGCGCTGGTCGGCGATGTCCATTACCCCTTCGAGCATTTCGCGCGTATCTTCGTCGATAAGATCGTTTTGCCCGGAATCACGAATCAGCTCCAGCAGTTCATCACGGTTTTTGGGCTCACCATGGAAAAGCTGGCTCAGAATGAGGGAGAAAAATCCCTTTTTACTGTTTGTCGTGTCGCTACTGTGTGAATTGTCGTCGCTCATGGCGTTTGTTAAGGGTTCTCTCGTCAGTTCAATGTTTACCGCCGCGCTATTTCCTTACGCGGCGGCATGTTAGTCAGTCGGTTGTCTGACTATTCTTTCTCGGCAATGTACGGATCCTCATAGCCCAGAGCAAGCATTATCTCTGTCTCAAGGGACTCCATCTCTTCCGCTTCGTCATCTTCAATATGATCGTAGCCCAGCAGGTGCAGGCTTCCATGGACAACCATATGCGCCCAGTGGGCCTCGAGCGGCTTTTGCTGCTCTTTGGCTTCCTGTTCCACCACCTGACGGCAGATGATCAGATCGCCGAGCAGCGGCATTTCAATACCCGGTGGGGCTTCGAACGGGAAAGAGAGCACGTTGGTTGGCTTATCTTTCCCGCGGTAGGTCAGGTTAAGCTCATGGCTTTCTGCTTCATCCACCAGGCGAATCGTGACTTCTGACTCTTCCTGAAACTGGGGGATAACAGCATCCAGCCATTTCTGAAACTGCGCCTCTTCTGGCATGCCGGAATTATCTTCACAGGCCAGCTGTAAATCGAGGATCACCTGACTCATTTCTGTTCTTGCTCCTGCGCTTCGCGCTTACGTTCTGCGGCCAGTTCGGCCTTACGCTTCTGATCGGCCTCTTCCCAGGCTTCATAGGCGTTAACGATACGCGCAACCACCGGGTGGCGTACCACGTCTTCACTGTGGAAGAAGTTAAAGCTGATTTCGTCCACCTCAGCCAGCACTTCGATGGCGTGGCGCAGGCCCGATTTGGTGCTGCGCGGCAGGTCAATCTGGGTGACGTCACCGGTGATAACCGCTTTCGAGTTGAAGCCGATACGCGTCAGGAACATCTTCATCTGTTCGATGGTGGTGTTCTGGCTCTCATCCAGAATAATGAACGCATCGTTAAGGGTACGGCCACGCATGTAGGCCAGCGGGGCGACTTCAATCACGTTACGCTCAATAAGCTTCTCAACTTTCTCAAAGCCCAGCATTTCGAACAGCGCGTCGTACAGTGGGCGCAGATAAGGATCCACCTTCTGACTCAGGTCCCCCGGCAGGAAGCCGAGTTTTTCACCTGCTTCAACCGCCGGGCGGGTCAGCAGAATACGGCGGATCTCCTGGCGCTCCAGCGCATCAACCGCAGCGGCGACGGCCAGATAGGTTTTACCTGTACCCGCCGGACCCACGCCGAAGGTGATGTCATGGTCGAGAATGTTGGCAATGTACTGCGCCTGGTTCGGTGTACGCGGCTTGATGACGCCACGTTTGGTCTTGATATTGATGGCTTTGCCATAGTCCGGCACGCTTTCTGCGCTCTGCTCAAGCACGCGCGCCTCTTTAATGGCGAGGTGAATTTGTTCCGGTTCGATATCCTGAATTTCGCCACGCATCGGGGCGGTATCAACATACAGGTTACGCAGGATGTCCGCAGCCGCATTGACGCAGATAGGGCGTCCGGTGAGTTTGAAATGATTATCGCGACGATTGATTTCGATACCCAGACGTCGCTCCAGTTGTTTGATGTTGTCATCAAACGGCCCGCACAGGCTCAGCAGGCGAGCGTTGTCTGCGGGCGTTAGGCTAATTTCAAGCGTGTCTATGTTCAAACTGTTCCTCTTTGATTGGTTAACTGGCCCGGCGCCCTCAGGCGTAATAAAACGGTCATTACCGAAATTATTCACGCCATGGAAAAAAGGCGCAAGCGTTGCGGAAGATATTGGGGACGTTGAGAGGAAATACAAGGCCTGCCGGGAAGGCAGGCCTGAAGGATTATGGCTGGTAAACCCGAACGCCAGAATCGTTTTCTTTACGCGTGCGGGAAATGACGGATTCAGGAGATTGCGCAATGCGCAGCCCCATCTCATCTTCGGTGCGCACCAGTTTTCCGCGCAGCGAGTTGGTCAGCACTTCCACAATCTCGACGTCCACAAATTTACCGATCATGTCCGGGGTGCCTTCGAAATTCACCACGCGGTTGTTTTCGGTACGGCCTGAGAGTTCCATGATGCTCTTACGGGAGGTGCCTTCCACCAGAATACGCTGCACGGTGCCGAGCATGCGGCGGCTCAAGGCGTTGGCCTGCTGGTTGATACGCTCCTGCAGAATATACAGACGCTGTTTTTTCTCTTCTTCCGGGACATCGTCAACCATATCGGCCGCCGGTGTGCCAGGGCGCGCAGAGAAAATAAAGCTGTAGCTAACGTCAAAATTCACTTCGCCGATGAGCTTCATGGTGCGCTCGAAGTCGTCAGCGGTTTCACCAGGGAAGCCAACGATAAAGTCGGAACTTATCTGGATATCCGGACGCGCTTCACGCAGCTTACGAATGGTGGATTTGTACTCCAGCACCGTATGCGGACGCCCCATCAGGTTCAGCACGCGGTCAGAGCCGCACTGAATCGGCAAATGCAGGAAGCTCACCAGCTCCGGCGTATCGCGGTAAACGTCGATAATATCGTCGGTGAATTCCATTGGATGGCTGGTGGTAAAGCGAATACGGTCGATACCGTCAATCGCGGCCACCAGGCGCAGCAGTTCAGCAAAGCTGCCGGTGGTGCCGTCGTAGTTCTCACCACGCCAGGCGTTAACGTTCTGCCCCAGCAGGTTCACCTCGCGTACGCCCTGTGCGGCAAGCTGCGCGATTTCAAACAGAATATCGTCTGCCGGGCGGCTCACTTCCTCACCACGGGTATAAGGCACCACGCAATAAGTGCAGTATTTGTTGCAGCCTTCCATGATTGAGACGAATGCGGTCGGGCCATCCGCACGCGGCTCGGGCAGACGGTCAAATTTTTCGATCTCCGGGAAGCTGACATCAACGACCGGACTACGATCGCCGCGCACCTTGTTGATCATTTCCGGCAGGCGGTGCAGGGTCTGGGGGCCAAAGACAATATCCACATAGGGGGCTCTCTGACGAATCAGCTTACCTTCCTGCGACGCGACGCAACCACCCACACCGATGATCAGGTCCGGATTTTTTCGTTTGAGAAGTTTCCAGCGACCTAAAACGTGAAAGACTTTTTCCTGCGCTTTTTCACGAATTGAGCAGGTATTCAGCAGCAGCACATCGGCTTCTTTCGCATTTTCAGTCAGCTGGTATCCGTGGGTGGTATCCAGCAGATCGGCCATCTTGGATGAATCGTATTCGTTCATCTGACAGCCCCAGGTTTTTATATGGAGTTTTTTAGTCATCGACTTGCTCAGCTCAGGATTGCAAGCCGTGTATTGTAATGCTTTGGTGGGGTTGTGACCAGTATGAAGGTTATGCGTCTCAGGACTGCAAAAATCCGGTAAACTTAAGGGATTCTCCAATAAGGAAAAGTGACCATGACACTCCAACACACCGAAATTGCCGTTGTCGGCGGCGGTATGGTCGGCGGCGCGCTGGCGCTGGGGCTGGCGCAGCAGGGATTTGAGGTAACGGTTATTGAGCAGGCGGCACCTGCTGAGTTTGACCCGACGGCAAAGCCGGATGTCCGCATTTCCGCCATCAGCGCGGCCTCTGTTGATTTGCTTCGCGGGCTGGGCGTCTGGGAGGCGGTGCTCGATATGCGGGCTCACCCTTACAGTCGCCTTGAAACCTGGGAATGGGAAAATGCCCACGTCGCGTTTGATGCCGCCGAGCTGAAGCTGCCGCGTCTGGGCTATATGGTGGAAAACAACGTCCTCCAGCGGGCGCTCTGGCAGGCGCTGGAGGCGCATCCGAAGGTGACGCTGCGTGTTCCTGCGTCGCTGAAGGCGCTGCATCATCACAATAGCGGCTACACGCTGACGCTCGACAGCGGCGATGAACTGGCTGTGAAGCTGGTCATTGGGGCTGACGGTGCTCACTCGCAGGTCAGACAGATGGCGGGCATCGGTGTTCATGCCTGGCAGTATGAGCAGTCCTGTATGCTGATCACCGTTCAGTGTGAAAATGCGCCGGGAGAGAGTACCTGGCAGCATTTTACCCCGAATGGTCCGCATGCCTTTTTACCGCTGTTCGATAACTGGGCATCGCTGGTGTGGTACGACAAACCGGCGCGCATTCGCCAGCTACAGGGACTTTCAATGGAGCAGTTGCAGCGTGAAATTCTGCAACACTTCCCGGCCCGTCTGGGACATATCACGCCGGTTGCCGCAGGGGCGTTTCCTCTTACACGTCGCCATGCGCTGCAGTATGCCCGTGAAGGGCTGGCGCTGGTGGGCGATGCGGCGCACACCATTCATCCTCTGGCGGGGCAGGGCGTGAACCTCGGGTATCGTGACGTTGACGCTTTACTGGATGTGCTGGGCAATGCACGCGCGCATGCGGAAGCCTGGTCAAGCCATCACGTACTCAAGCGCTACCAGACGCGACGTATGGCGGATAACTTCATCATGCAGTCTGGGATGGATCTGTTCTATGCCGGTTTCAGCAATGATCTGGCCCCGGTGCGTATTCTGCGAAACATTGGATTGATGGCGGCGGAACGCGCTGGCGGCTTGAAGCGTCAGGCGCTTAAATACGCTCTGGGACTCTAATCCTTTTACCCTCTCCCCGTGGGCTGAGGGATCCCCAGTAATATGGTCATGCCACCATGACCATATTACTGTACTCTTTTCCCAGCTTTTTCATCTCGTTAACTATATTCAGCCGTCTCACTTTCCCGGGCTCATGCCGGATGACTTCTTCTGCCAGACTCAGGTATGACAGAACCCGTCTGTGCCTGATGCTGCTTGCCTGATAGTGCCAGTGTAAACACTCTGGCAGAAGAAGTCATCCGGCAT
>NZ_LNII01000148.1:0-2438 GCF_001463365.1 Enterobacter sp. 50793107
CACGCGCGTGACTTTACCGTTGATGTAGCGCGGGGTAAGCAGGTTCTGGGTGGGGATGGTCACCGTGACCGGCTGGCCCAGCAGTTTGCTGCGGTCGATACGCGCATCCGTGCCGAGCAGGGTCAGCATCAGGGCGAACGACTCGGACATCGCCTCGCGGCCGGAGAGTTTCCAGAAAAGCAGCCCCTCGACGGGGAGCTGGACGGTAATTCGGTTGAGCATAATCGTTATTCCGTAAATGCAACATCTTAGTTTCAGCAGCCTCGATGCAGCGTTAATTGCAACGCTTACTTAAGCCACAAACCTGAAAACATAAGGACACACCCCAACGAGAGAAGGAGTTTGGCAAAGATAAACAGGGGCGGCGCTACGGTGTGTGTGACCCGGGAAATTTTTTCATAATTCGGAGCGTTGTATTTTTTATGCCCCACCATAACACCAGACAATATTGTGCATAGCAAAACGGCGGTAAATTTCATACCCCAGACGCACAGGAGAGACATAGATATGATGATGGAGTAGTGTTTAGCCACCGCGACCGGAAATAATGAAAATGACTGAGCCAGCCATTTCAAAAGAAAACCAATGCCGACTGTAGAAAGCAGGACAAGTACCAGTATCAGACCCGTATTGATCCATTGTTTCTTATTAAACAGGTTATTGTTATTCCAGATAAGCGCAAGTGTGAGGATCAAAAAGAAAAAAAAGAAAAACCAGTTCATTTCAATATGCCTCTTTTGCCCACCAACACATGCACCTCCCGTCGCCTTACGGTAACGGGATTGCCGGTTGTGTGGCAGGCTGAATATGCTTACTTATTGGCATTGAACACAAAAAAACCATCCACTTCCTGCTGGATTGCCGTCTGGTGGGATGCCCCTGGCGCATCGATGGCATTGCTGCCATCAGCAGGGTTAAGATGCAGTTCCCCGGAAAGCGTGTTTATTTGTGCACTCTGTTTTGCGGTAAAGTTAAAGTTATTGCCAATGATATTCACGCTCCCGTCTTTTGATAATTCAATGGCGCTTTCACCACACTCCAGCCTCAACGTATTGCCCGCTGAAATAATAAAGTTATTAACAACTTTATCGCTGCGGCTGTTGCCCGTCAGGCAGACCACATCCCCTTTAACCCCTGCCTTCTGATTTTTTGCCACCCGTAAGGTTTCATCCTCTCCCACATATTGGGTTCGATTTTTTTCCGTGGCATGCGATTCATCATTTTTGACGTTGATATCGAGATTGCGCTCGGCCTGGAGCCACACCTGTTCCGCACCCGCCTTGTCCTCAAACCGCAGGGCGTTGGCATTATCCACGGAGCCATCTTTCGTGCGGCTCATAAAGCCCATCTGCGTCGCCGCCGCCGGCAGCGCCCACGGTGGCATGCTGGCATCGTTGTACACGCGCCCGGTGATAATCGGACGGTCCGGGTCACCGTTGATAAAGTCCACCACCACCTCATCGCCCACGCGCGGGATCTGCACCCCGCCGTAACCCTGGCCCGCCCAGGCGCTCGACACACGCACCCAGCAGGAGCTGGTGTCGTCCCCTTTTGCCAGACGGTCCCAGTGGAATTTCACCTTCACGCGGCCGTATTTGTCCGTCCAGATGCTTTCTCCCTGCGGCCCGACAACCTTCGCCGTCTGCGGGCCGTAGGTGCGCGGCCACGCCGTGGACTGCGCCGGACGGAACGACACCGACGCCGGGATAACCGTGAAATCGATACGGTGAATGGTCTCCCCTTCGCCGCTGGCATAGCGGTTCTCTTCCAGATGATACCCGGCCGCCGTCACCAGATAGTCACCGTTATCGCTGAAGAACGGTGCGTTGGTCAGGGTGAAGGTGTGGCCCGGCGCAATACCCGCCGCCGTGGCCGTGGCCTGAATCTGCTGATGCTCCACCTGCCAGCGCTCCTGGCGAATGCGGGCGTAGAACTCCGCATGCCCGGTCTCCACAAAGCGCCCAGGCCAGTCGTACACGTCAATGCTGCCCGGCTTCGGCGACGCCGGGTTCTGCTGCGCCTGGAACAGCCACGCGTTCGGCTTGCGGAAGTCGTAGTCGTCGAGGCTGTAAATGCCCGGCGTGACGCTGTCCTCCAGCGCCCACTGGCTGATGCCCTCTTCGTCCGTGCTGCCGCCGGACGGCGTCTGGTGATAGGGGATGACCTCGTAACCGCTGAACGGCTGATGCTGCGTGGCGGCGTCGGTGAGCACCAGGGTGTGTTTGTCGGCCTCGTGGCTGAAGTAATACGCTATTCCCTCCAGCTCCATCAGGCGGCTGATAAAGTCGAGACTCGACTCCTGATACTGGACGCAGTAGTCC
The DNA here is from genome assembly GCF_001463365.1 of Enterobacter sp. 50793107. NCBI lineage: Bacteria > Pseudomonadati > Pseudomonadota > Gammaproteobacteria > Enterobacterales > Enterobacteriaceae > Enterobacter > Enterobacter sp. 50793107. Next base: position 2,322 of record NZ_LNII01000148.1, read on the forward strand.
CACACCCGGTAGCTGCCGGTGAGCTTATCTTCCACGTTGACCTGATGCTCGCCCAGCAGGGTTTTCACAATCTGCGGCACCGTCTGCCCCTGGAAGATACGCAGGTTACGGTCGCGG
>NZ_LNII01000149.1:0-1360 GCF_001463365.1 Enterobacter sp. 50793107
TTCATCAGGCGCGGAACTCATCAAGGCGCGGGAATAAAATCCCATTCAGACGCCGGATAGATTCAAGCAAGCCAACTTGTCGTCAAAATCGGTGTTGCAAAAACGGGAGTGACCATAGATTCCGTTTTCTGAGACGACCCCAACCAGCTACATACGATCATAAGTGACACAACATTAATATGAAGCGACATTCACCAAATGAACCTTCGTCATTTCAGATAGTTAGCTTACTTGCATGTCCTCATCCCATGAAGGGGAGGGCCTACCCCTGGCATCGAGCAAAACTGACCACCCTGCCCTTATTAAGACCCCACATGCGGCAATGGTGCCCTGTCCACGCCGCCCGCGATTTTTGAGGAAATGGGAAGAAAATAAAAAGAAAACAAAAAGTTATCGGCTGAAGTATCGGCGCAGATCGGGAATCAGGCGAAGCCTGACAGCACGTTGGGGCCTGGCAGGGGGCTTGAGGGATGAGGACATGCAACTCTGATAGCCTTCCCGCCACGGGGTCGGTTAAATTCGTATCCGGCCGGTGCAATTCCAACGGCCGCGTTACCAGTTCGCCGGGTAGCATGGCCAGCAAAGCCAGGCATCGAGCACCCGGGTTTCACTAACGGCCGCTGCATAGACGCCGGTATCCGGAAAGAAATAAACCGGGGTGGCGTTGTTCAGCTGGTCGCCTTCATCGGCCAGAGCGCCGATCACCTCATGAGGCTTCAGCAGCATATCCGTTAAATATTCATCCGGGTGGATGGCATTCAGCGATATGGCCATCTCCAGAAATTCATCCAGTGTGTGGCGGGTACGATACCCCCGGAAAACCTCGTATGAAGGCGTGACGCATTCACCATCCAGGGAACAGGCATCGTACCCGGCCAGCTGCTCTTCGGTGAGTCCGGAGGCATGCTTTGCCACAAGATTCGTAAACTGCTCTTTATCGTCCATCACAATCCTTACGCTGTAGGGGCCTGTTTGTGTTATCACTGCTTCCGGATTTTACATCGCACAACCCGGCAGGTATCCGGTCGCCCGGGCGTCCTTTGCGGTCATGTTAGCCTTTGGCCTGTATTACGACGAATCCCTTTCACTACACGGGCTCGCAGGGTGACACCTCCCCTTTTCACCGGAAGCGAAAGAGGAAGAACAGTTTAACAGCCCGGATCCTCAATAATTTTTGCATAACGGACTAAATGACCGGTTTATGCAGCCCCTGTTACTTACTGTCGCGGTAAGGGGCTTTGTTGAATAAATCAGATTTCGGGTAAGTCTCCCCCGTAGCGGGTTGTGTTTTCAGGTAATACGCACGCTTTCAGGCATACCTGCTTTCGTCATTTTGTTCAGCGCTCGTACCAGGGCCATA
>NZ_LNII01000150.1:0-33981 GCF_001463365.1 Enterobacter sp. 50793107
GTGTTAGGCCTGCCGCCAGCGTTCAATCTGAGCCATGATCAAACTCTTCAATTTAAAAGTTTGATGCTCAATGAATTAAACTTCGTAATGAATTACGTGTTCACTCGTTGAGACTTGGTATTCATTTTTCGTCTGAAGACATTAAGAATCCATGTCACTTTGAGTGCCCACACAGATTGTCTGATAAATTGTTAAAGAGCAGTGCCGCTTCGTTTTCGCTGCGGCGCGGGGTGTGCATATTACGCTTTCCCGCTTCAGAGTCAAGCGTTTAATTTGCTTTTCTCTGCTGACCCGGCGGCGTGTGTGCCGTTGTTCCGTGTCAGTGGAGGCGCATTATAGGGAGTTATTCTGAAGTGACAAGAGGAAATTTAAAAAAAGTTTCCGTCCGTGTTTTTTTTCACCAATAGCGATGAAATCAAGCTACAAAGTGTTCTATTTGATGTATCTGCAACCACAATCACATTCACGGTGGCATACTTATCGACAAGAATCATTAAGGAATAAAAGCAATGCCATTGAGCGCACAACAGCTGGCAGCCCAAAAAAACCTGTCTTATGTGCTGGCAGAAAAGCTGGCTCAGCTGATTTTAGCGGGTAAATATGCCCCAGGTAGCATCCTGCCGGGTGAAATGGAGCTGGGCGAGCAGTTTGGCGTGAGTCGTACCGCCGTTCGCGAAGCAGTGAAAACCTTAACAGCAAAAGGCATGGTGCTACCGCGTCCGCGCATTGGCACGCGGGTAATGCCACAAAGCAACTGGAACTTCCTCGATCAGGAACTTCTCTCCTGGTGGATGACAGAAGACAACTTCAATCAGGTCGTCGAACACTTTCTGGTAATGCGCAGCAGTCTTGAGCCGCAGGCCTGCCTGCTTGCCGCCACGCTCGGGACAGCCGAACAAAAAGCCCAGCTCAACACCTTAATGGAAGAGATGGTGTTCCTGAAAAAGCACTTCAACCGCGAGCGCTGGGTTGAGGTCGATATGGCCTGGCATGAACATATCTATATGATGAGCGCCAATCCGTTCCTTACCTCTTTTGCTTCTTTATTCCATTCGGTGTACCACACCTACTTTACCTCTATTACTCAGGACGAAGTGGTGAAGCTGGATCTGCATCAGGCCATTGTCGATGCCATTCAGGAGAGCGACGGGCAACGAGCCCTGAGCGCGTGCCAGGCGTTACTGGCCGCGCCAACCCACCAGCAGGTGAATAAATGACAAAGAAAAAAGCACGCAGCATGGCCGGGCTGCCGTGGATTGCAGCCATGGCGTTCTTTATGCAGGCACTGGATGCCACCATCCTCAACACCGCACTTCCCGCCATTGCGCAAAGCCTTAACCGATCGCCGCTGGCGATGCAGTCCGCCATCATCAGTTACACCCTGACGGTTGCAATGTTGATCCCGGTGAGCGGCTGGCTGGCCGATCGCTTCGGCACCCGTCGCGTATTTATGTTGGCCGTAACGCTCTTTACGCTCGGTTCGCTGGCCTGTGCATTATCATCCTCTCTGACCGAACTGGTTATCTTCCGCGTTCTGCAGGGAATTGGCGGCGCGATGATGATGCCCGTGGCGCGCCTAGCACTTTTGCGCGCCTATCCGCGCAGTGAATTGCTTCCCGTGCTCAACTTCGTCACCATGCCCGGCCTGGTCGGTCCTATACTTGGCCCGGTGCTGGGCGGTGTGTTTGTCACCTGGGCCAGCTGGCACTGGATCTTCCTGATTAATATTCCAATTGGCGTAGCGGGGCTGCTGTATGCCCGCAAATATATGCCGAACTTCACCACGCCAAGACGCAGTTTCGATATGGGTGGTTTTTTCCTGTTTGGTCTGAGCCTGGTATTGTTCTCCAGCGGGATGGAGCTGTTTGGTGAGAAGATAGTGGCAACATGGCTTGCGCTGGCTGTCATTCTTGGCGGTATTTTGCTGTTCCTTCTTTATATACGTCATGCACGCCGTCACCCGACACCGCTGATTTCGCTGTCTCTCTTTAATACGCGCACTTTCTCGGTAGGTATCGCGGGGAACATTGCTTCGCGCCTGGGGACGGGCTGCGTACCGTTTTTGATGCCTCTGATGCTGCAGGTCGGTTTCGGCTATCCGGCCCTGATAGCCGGCTGCATGATGGCGCCCACGGCAATGGGCTCAATTCTGGCCAAATCAACCGTCACGCAGGTGCTGCGCTGGTTTGGCTATCGGAAGACGCTGGTTGGCGTAACGGTCTTTATCGGGCTGATGATTGCGCAGTTCTCGCTACAATCTGCCTCGCTTCCCGTCTGGATGCTGATCCTGCCGCTGTTTGTGCTGGGTATGGCAATGTCAACGCAGTTCACGTCGATGAACACGATTACTCTCGCGGATCTGACTGACGACAACGCCAGTAGTGGCAACAGCGTGCTGGCGGTGACTCAACAGTTATCAATCAGCCTTGGGGTGGCTGTCAGTGCCGCGGTACTGCGGTTCTATGAAGGTTTTGACAGCGCGAACACCGTCGAGCAGTTCCACTATACCTTTATCACGATGGGCGTACTTACCGTCGTTTCAGCGCTGGTCTTTATGCTGTTAAAACCGAAAGATGGTCGAAACCTGATTAAAGAACGCCACAAAACAAAAGCTAAACCGAACCCCGTTCCATCAGAACAGGAGTAAGCTGCAGACGTTGCTGCTGCAGCGTGGGCTGCGCCATTCGGTGGATTAATACATCAATGGCCAGCTCACCCAGTTCATCTTTTGGCTGATGGATCGTGGTCAGCGGCGGGGTCATGTAGCTGGCCAGTTCGATATCATCGTAGCCAATCACCGCCATATCGTCAGGAATACGCAATCCCGCCTGGTACAACGCCTTATATGCCCCAAACGCCATGGCATCATTGCCAATAAAGACGGCCTGCGGGCGCGGTGTCTGCGCCAGCAATGTCTGCATCGCCTCGAAACCGCCCTGAAATTCAAAATCGCCGGTAATACGGTAACCCTCCGGAACCGCGAGTCCCGCCCGAGCCATCGCGGAAAGGTACCCCTCCAGACGCAGACGCGCCGGGGTTTTATCCAGCGGGCCAGTAATGCAGGCGATGCGGGTATGGCCTTTGTCGATCAGATACTGGGTTGCCATATCTCCGCCCAGCAGGGAGTTATCCTGAATCAGATCGCTGGTCCCGTCGAACGGCGCCCAGTCCATCATCACCGTGGGGATAGACGGATAACGCTGAATGATCTCTTTCGAGGGTTGATGCGTTTCGGTACACAGCAGCAGTAACCCGTCGACGCGTTTTTGCATCAGCGTCTCCAGATTACGGTTCATACGCTGCTCATCCCCTTCGGTATTGCACAGCACCAGACTGTAGCCGCGTTCGAAGCAGCTGCGTTCCACCCCGCGGACAAGTTCAGAATAAAAGGGATTCGTACTGGCGGTGATCAGCATGCCAATGGTGCGTGTCTGGTTGAGCTTCAGGCTGCGGGCCAGCGCAGACGGCGCATAGTTGAGATCTTTCACTGCGGCTTCGACTTTCTCCCGAATCGCCTCGCTGACGAAGCGATCGTTATTAATGACGTGGGAGACTGTCGACGTAGAAACGCCCGCCAGGCGGGCGACATCTTTCATTGTGGCCAAGCGTTACCCCTGCTGACTTAAGAATTCATCGATCTCTTTACGCCACGGAACGGAGGGCTGGGCACCTTTGCGCGTGACGGCGATAGCCGCAGCAGCATGCGCAAAGCGGATAGCATCATCCATTCCCTTTCCTTCCAGCAGCGCTGTCACCAATGCTCCGTTAAACGTATCGCCTGCCGCGATAGTGTCAATCGCCTTGACCTTAAAGCCCGGCACGCGACGGCCTTCGCCGTTTACGCTTGCCCACACGCCGCGGCTACCGAGGGTAATGATAACGGTGCCGATGCCTTTATCGTGCAGCGCTTTCGCGGCACGTGCTGCGTCATCATCATTTTCAACACCAATGCCCGTCAGTTTTTCCGCTTCGGTTTCGTTCGGTGTAATGATGTCCACCCGCGCCAGCAGTTCGTCTGATAATACACGGGCAGGCGCAGGATTAAGTACGACAGTGGTATGATTTTGATGCGCAATGTCAGCGGCCGCCAGTACGCTTTCTACGGGCGATTCCAGCTGCATCAGTAACGCGTCGGCATTAGCGATAAGCTCGCGCTGTGCTTCAACGCGGTCCGTCGTAAGACGGGCATTCGCGCCTGCATGAATACCGATGACATTCTCACCTTCCGCATTGACGAAAATCAGCGCCACGCCGGTCGATTCCCCTGCAACAACGCTGACTGGCGCAACATCGATGTTATCGCTGGCGAGCTGTTTACGCACGCGCTCACCGGTATCGTCATCACCTGTACAGGCGATAAACGCGATATTTGCCCCACTGCGTCCTGCTGCAACCGCCTGGTTGGCACCTTTACCGCCAAATGCCACCTGATAATGGTTGCCGGTAACGGTTTCGCCCGGCGTCGGGAAGGATTCAAGGTTAAGAATGTGATCGGCATTGATACTGCCAAGGACGACGAGGTTGCCTGCGGTTTTCATGGTTGAGCTGTCCATCTGAGAGCGCCACCGGTGTTACCCGGTGGCGTATGCCACACTTTTCTTTATTGGTGTCCCTCAGGCAGCCAGCGACTGCCTGAATCGCCTTTTTACTGCTTGATGACCAGTTTCAGGTCAACTGGATATTTAGCCTGAACTTTTTCGCCCTTCAGCACTTTGTCAGCAGTCTGCACGCCAGTCGCGCCGATCTGCTCAGGCAGCTGAGCGATGGTCGCCGCCAGTTTGCCATCATTTACCGCTTTTTCACCATCTGGTGTGCCGTCAAATCCGACAACCATCACATCAGATTTACCTGCAGTCTGCAGGGCACGCAGTGCGCCGAGCGCCATTTCGTCGTTCTGTGCGAACACCGCCTGCACGTCTGGGTGCGCGGTCAGCAGGTTCTGCATGACGTTCAGACCTTTAGTACGGTCGAAGTCAGCAGGCTGGCTGGCCAGGACGTTAAATTTGTGAGCCGCAACCGCCTGCTGGAAACCTTCGCCACGTTCGCGGGCTGCGGACGTACCGGCAATACCCTGCAGTTCGATAACTTTCGCGCCTTCACCTGCTTTCTTCGCGATGTAGTCACCCGCGATTTTACCGCCCAGCACGTTATCAGACGCAATGTGGCTCACAACGTCGCCTTTCGTTGCCTGACGGTCCAGGGTGATCACCGGGATCTTCGCCTGGTTTGCCATCTTCACGGCGTTACCCACCGCGTCAGAATCGGTTGGGTTGATCAGCAGAATTTTAGTGCCGCGAACGGTTAAGTCCTGCACGTTAGCCAGCTCTTTCGCCGGGTTGTTCTGTGAATCCAGCACCACCAGGTTGTAGCCCAGTTTGTCGGCTTCTTTCTGTGCGCCATCCTTCAGGGAGACGAAGAACGGGTTGTTCAGCGTGGAGATAACCAGCGCGATGGTGTCTTTCGCCATAGCGTTAGCACTTACGGTTGCGCTCAGCGCGACAGCAGAAACCAGGGTAGCCAGTTTTTTCATGTTCATATCTAAGATGTCCTGTAGTGTCGTCAGTTACTGTTTTTTGTTGTCTACCAGGACCGCCAGCAAAATCACCACTGCTTTAACGATCATCTGGTAATAGGAGGAAACACCTAACAAATTCAAACCATTATTCAGGAAACCGAGAATCAGTGCGCCGATCAATGTCCCAACAATGCGACCTTTACCGCCCGCAAGACTCGTACCGCCCAGAACCACTGCCGCAATGGCATCCAGCTCATACCCCGTACCCGCCGTTGGCTGCGCGGAAGAGAGGCGCGCCACTTCGATGATGCCCGCCAGAGAGGCCAGCAAACCGCACAGTGAGTAAACGATAATTTTAACTTTGTTGACGCTGATACCGGACAGACGCGTTGCCGCTTCGTTACCGCCCAGTGCATAAATATAGCGGCCCAGACGCGTGTGGTGCAGCATGTACCACGCCGCCAGGAAGACGATGGCCATGATCCAGACCGGCGTCGGGATACCCAGCGGGCGACCGATACCGAACCAGCCAAACAGATCGGCGTTGTCCGTAAAGCCGGTGTTAACCGGGCTGCCGTTGGTATACACCATGGTGACTCCGCGCAGCAGCAGCATCATGACCAGCGTCGCAATAAACGCCTGAACACGACCTTTCGCCACAATAACCCCGGTGACAGCACCAATTGCCGCACCCAGCGCCAGCGCAGCGGCAACGGCCACCAGCGCGTTGACCTCAATCCCGACGATTGAAGCAGCAACCGCACCGGTGAGCGCCAGCAGAGAACCGACGGACAGATCGATACCCGATGTCAGGATCACCAGCGTCATCCCGACCGCCATAATGGCGTTCACGGAGGTCTGCTGAAGAATGTTGAACAGGTTATTAACGGTGAAGAAATTGGGGCTCATGGTCGACACAATCGCGATCAGCACCAGCAGGGCAATCAGCGATTTTTGTTCCATCAGCCATGCCTTTGTGAAATAACGGCGACCAGAAACAGCCTGGGTAGTCATCTTCTTACTCCTGATTCACGCGATTAAGCTTGCCCACAGCGGCAGCCATCAGAACTTCCTGGGTGGCCTGCTCGCGAGTGAATTCACCGCCGAGATGCCCTTCATGCATGACGATAATGCGATCGCTCATGCCTAATACCTCTGGCATCTCGGAAGAGACCAGAATGATGCTCAGACCGTCGGCCTTGAACTGGTTAATCAGCTGATAGATCTCTTTTTTGGCCCCTACGTCCACACCGCGGGTAGGTTCATCAAGGATCAACACTTTCGGGCGCGTCATCAGCCCGCGTGCAATCGCCACTTTCTGTTGATTACCGCCGGACAGCAGGCCAATCGCCTGTTCCATCGAGGGGGTTTTCACATTAAAGAGGCGGATAAAATCGCTGACTGCCTGCTGTTCATCTTTATGTTTCAGGCTGCCGCCGCTGCGGCTGAAATAGCGCAGGGCGGTAAGAGACATGTTCTCTTTCACCGACATGCCCAGCACTAAGCCGTCGCGCTTACGGTCTTCGGAGATATAAACAATACCATTAGCCAGGCCATCCTGCGGAGAGCGCGTCACCACTTCATGCCCGTCGAGAGTGACATAACCGCTGGATCGCGGCAGCGCACCGTACAGCACTTTCATCAGCTCGGTACGGCCGGCACCCATTAGCCCTGCCACGCCAAGAATTTCCCCTTTGCGCAGGGTAAAGGAGACATTATCCACGCCCGGGCCACAGAGATTATCCACCTTCAGGCGGATTTCACCCGGTGCTTTGTCGAGGTGCGGGTATTGATCTTCGAGCTTGCGTCCCACCATCATTTCGATAAGCGTATCTTCCGTCAGCGATGCCACTTCACGCTCGGCAATAAACTGCCCGTCGCGGAAGACGGTAACGTCGTCGCAGATCTCGAAAATCTCTTTCATACGGTGAGAGATATAGACAATTCCACGTCCCTGCGATTTCAGCTCGCGGATGACGCGGAACAGGGATTCGGTTTCGGTATCGGTCAGGGCGTCCGTCGGTTCATCCATAATGATGACCTTCGACTCAAAGCTCAGCACTTTCGCGATCTCCACCATCTGCTGGTCGCCAATGGAAAGTTCGCCCACCAGACGGTCGCTTTTGAAGCGCAGGTTGAGCTTCGCCAGCAGCTTATCCGCTTCGGCATACATCGTTTTCCAGTCAATTTTGCCAAACCGGTTAACAAATTCGCGGCCAAGGAAGATGTTCTCCGCAATAGTGAGCTGCGGGATCAGGTTCAGTTCCTGGTGAATAATGCCGATCCCCGCTTCCTGCGAGGCTTTTGGACCGCTGAAGGTGGTCTCTTTACCCAGCCACAAAAGTGAACCGGCATCGCGTTGATAGATACCGGTCAGCACTTTCATCATGGTGGATTTGCCGGCGCCATTCTCGCCCACCAGCGCCATTACGCGTCCGGCATAAACGTTCAGCGCCGCGCCAGAAAGGGCTTTTACGCCCGGGAACGATTTATCGATCCCTTTAAGTTGCAGTAATGCGTCCATGATGGCCTCAGAAGGTGACGCCAGCACAGAGAATGATATTCGCATACGGGGAACACTCCCCGCTGCGAATCACCGCCTGACTGTCTGCGGTTTGTTGTTTGAACTGTTCGTGCGTTGTGTAACGAATTTCTATGGTGTTTCCCTGGTGTTGTTGCAGTTGCTCAATGTGATTGAGCAACGTTTCGTGGAGTTGCGGATTATGTTGTTTAATTTCCGTCGCGAGAATGGCCACCTCAACCTGCATCTCCGCGGTCACTACATCCAGTACCTGCATAAACGAGGGCACGCCCTGCGTTAACGCCATATCAATACGGGTTGTGTTGCGCGGAACCGGTAAGCCTGCATCGCAAACCACCAGCGTATCGGTATGCCCAAGACGGGAAATAACCGACGAGATTTCTGAGTTGAGAACTGTGCCTTTCTTCATTTTCTTGCTCCACTAGCGAAACGTTTCGCTGAAATCAGTTTAGTCTTAAGAGTGTTCAGAAAACCACCATGACGTAACAGAATTGTGATCGGTGTCGAAACGTTTCGCTAAGTGAAATGAGACGTAAATTTTGGCGGGAATATTGAGTATGAATAGGCCGGGTAAGCGAAGCGCTACCCGGCATTTTAAGAAGCTTAAATCTCGACCTGGGTTCCCAGTTCAATCACGCGATTAGGCGGGATCTCAAACTGGTCCGGCGCACGCAGGGCGTTTCGCTGCAGAATAAGATACAGCTTGCCGCGCAGGCGCAGATACCACGGACGTTTACCGATAATCAGCGACTCATGCGACATAAAGAACGATGTTTCCATCATGCGGCAGCTTAAGCCTTCCAGACCGCAGCGGTGGAAGACCTCTTCCACGTTCGGCGTCTCACGCCAGCCGTAGCTCGCCACCACACGCCAGAAGGTTGGCGACAGTTGCTCAATTTGAACACGGCGCACATTGTGAACATACGGTGCATCTTCGGTGCGCAGGGTCAGCAGGATAACCCGCTCATGCAGTACCTTGTTGTGCTTGAGGTTATGCATCAATGCGAACGGAATAACGTTCAACGCACGGGACATATACACCGCCGTGCCCGGTACGCGAACCGGTGGGGATTTCTCCAGCGAGGCAATCATCGCCTCCAGGGAGTTTCCGTGTTCATGCATACGACGCAGCAGACGGAAACGCTCGCTTTTCCACGTGGTCATCACAATGAACATCAACAGACCAAGCGTCAGCGGCAGCCAACCGCCGGAGACAATCTTATCGAGGTTTGCCGAGAACAGCGGTACGTCGATGCACAGGAAGCCCACCAGAATCATCGCCACGAGGAACTTGTTCCAGTGCCAGTTTCGGTACGCCACCGTGGTGGAAAGAAGCGATGTCAGCACCATGGTGCCTGTTACCGCAATACCGTACGCCGCGGCCAGGTTGCTGGAGTGCTCAAAGCTGACGATCACGATCACCACAGCAAAATAGAGCAGCCAGTTAACAAACGGGATGTAGATCTGGCCCGATTCCATCTCTGAGGTATGGATGATACGCATGGGAGAGAGATACCCCAGACGCACGGCCTGGCGCGTCAGAGAGAACACGCCGGAAATGACCGCCTGAGATGCGATAACGGTGGCCAGCGTAGCCAGAATAAGCATCGGCACCAGCGCCCAATCCGGGGCCAGCAGGAAGAAGGGGTTTTTAATCGCTTCCGGGTTTTTCAGCAGCAGCGCCCCCTGCCCGAAGTAGTTCAATACAAGCGATGGCAGGACAACTAAAAACCACGCCAAGCGAATCGGCAGTTTGCCGAAGTGCCCCATATCTGCATACAGCGCTTCAACACCGGTAATAGAGAGCACAACGGCGCCGAGCGCCACGAAGGAAACGACTTTGTATTCAAGGAAGAAATGGATAGCCCAGTATGGGTTCAGCGCCTGCAGAACCTCCGGGTTGCCAATAACTCCGCGCAAACCGAGCGCCGCCAGAATCAGGAACCAGGCCAGCATAATCGGTGCGAACAGTTTCCCCACCAGCCCGGTACCGTGCTTCTGGATAATAAACAGCAACGTCAGAACGATTATCGCCAGCGGAACCACCCACGTATCAAGCTGCGGTGCGATAATCTCAAGCCCCTCAATCGCCGAAAGCACCGAGATAGCAGGCGTGATGACCACTTCCCCATAGAAGAAGCTGCCACCAATCAGGCCAATAATAACCAGTACCGATGTCATTCTGGCCGAGGTGTTGCGCCCCGCAAGGGACATCAGGGTCAGGATCCCCCCCTCACCTGCGTTATCTGCACGCATCACAAAGGAGAGGTATTTAACAGAAACCACCAGGATCAGCAGCCAGAAGATGAGGGACAGGAAGCCAAATACGGCATCGCGTTCAACACCAAAGCCAAACTGGCCGGACAGACATTCACGAAGCGTATAAAGCGGGCTGGTGCCGATATCACCGTAGACAACCCCGATCGCCGCAAGCGTAATTGCGGGTAATGATTGCTTATTATCAGTGCTCATAGACTAGTCTTTTCGTTTAAATAACAAATGTGTTCCTGTTCCCTTGGTCCACAAAAAGCGCACAGTATGCACGATTCGTTGCAAAATCGAACCCCTAAATGCAACCGCATTAATGTAGCGCAAAGAAAATTGCGCCGCACTTCAGCCTATTACCAGCCCTGACTGAAACGTCTATACTCGCTTCAATTAGCCGCCACGACGGCGAAAGGATGCAAAAACTATTATGGCTCACTCACATTTATTAGCAGAAAGAATTTCCCGTCTCAGCAGCGCACTGGAGAAAGGTCTTTTCGAACGTAGTCACGCCATCCGCCTCTGTTTACTGGCGGCGTTGAGCGGTGAAAGCGTATTTCTGCTTGGCCCGCCGGGCATTGCCAAAAGCTTGATTGCCCGTAGGCTGAAATTTGCCTTTCAGAATGCACGCGCCTTCGAATACCTGATGACCCGCTTTTCCACCCCTGAAGAGGTTTTCGGCCCGCTGTCCATCCAGGCGCTGAAAGATGAGGGGCGTTATCAACGCCTTACCGAGGGGTATCTGCCGGAAGCAGAGATTGTTTTTCTCGATGAGATCTGGAAAGCGGGACCGGCCATTCTGAATACCCTGCTCACGGCGATTAACGAACGCCGGTTCCGTAACGGCGCCAGCGAAGAAAAAATCCCGATGCGCCTGCTGGTGGCCGCCTCGAACGAACTTCCCGAGGCCGACAGCAGCCTTGAAGCGCTGTATGACCGCATGCTGATCCGCCTGTGGCTGGACAAAGTGCAGGATAAATCGAACTTCCGCTCCATGCTGACCAGCCAGCAGGATGAAAATGAAAACCCGGTAGCCGCTTCACTGCAGGTCACGGACGAGGAGTATCAGCAGTGGCAGGTGGATATCGGCAAAATCACACTGCCGGACGCGGTGTTTGAGTTGATCTACCAGCTCCGTCAGCAGCTTGATCTCCTTCCTTCTGCACCTTATGTTTCCGACCGTCGCTGGAAAAAAGCAATTCGTCTGCTGCAGGCCAGCGCCCTGTTCAGCGGGCGCGACGCGGTTGCCCCTATCGATCTGATCCTGCTGAAAGACTGCCTCTGGCACGATGCCGAAGGGATGAATCTGATGCAGCAGCAGCTTGAAATATTGATGACCGGACACGCCTGGGGCCAGCAATCAATGCTCAACCAGCTTGGGGCGATAGCCCAACGGCGCATTCAGCTACAGCAGCAGCAAAGTGATAAAACCGCGCTGAAGGTGAACCGTCTTGGCGGCATGTTCGCCCGTAAACCGCACTACGAACTGCCCGCTGAGCTGACCAGCCCAACGCTGACGCTGCTTCTCCAGCAGCCGCTTAAACTCCATGACATGCAGGTGGTGCACATTACGCTTGAGCGTGACGCGCTGGCCCAGTGGCTTGATAAGGGCGGAGAGATCCGCGGTAAGCTTAACGGTATAGGCTTTGCACAGCCGCTGAATATGGAAGTGGACAGCAGTCAGCACCTGGTGATCCGCGACGTAAGCCTGCAGGGGTCACGCCTTGCCCTCCCGGGAAGCGCCTCTGACAGCGTACCGGAAGAGATCACGCAGCAGCTGGAGGCGCTGGATACCGAATGGCATCAGCAGCATACGCGCTTCAGCGAACAGCAAAAGTGCCTCTTTATTCACAGCGACTGGTTAGGTCGCATTGAAGCCAGCCTGCAGGATGTGAGCGCGCAGATCAAACAGGCTCGTCAATGCTAACGCTGGATACGCTTAACGTCATGCTGGCCGTCAGCGAAGATGGGTTGATCGAAGAGGTGATTATTACTCTTCTGGCGTCTCCTCAGCTGGCGGCTTTTTTTGAAAAATTCCCGAAGCTAAAAAAAGCGATGACGGACGATCTCCCGCGCTGGCGGGACAACCTGCGACAGCGGTTTAAAGAGACCGAAGTGCCACAGGAGTTAACCGAAGAGGTGGCCTGCTATCAGCAGTGCCAGCGGCTTTCCACGTCGCAGTTTATTGTTCAGATCCCGCAAACCCTGACGTTACTCGATAAAGTACACTCCCCATTTGCCAGCCAGGCCCGGGCGCTGGTCACCGATAACGCCACCTTCACCCCCGCCTTACACACACTCTTTTTACAGCGCTGGCGCCTCAGCCTTGTGGTTCAGGCCACGACGCTGAACCAGCAGCTGCTGGATGAAGAGCGTGAACAATTGCTCAGCGAAGTTCAGGAACGCATGACCTTAAGCGGTCAGCTGGAGCAGGTACTGGTAGAAAATGAAAACGCCGCCGGACGTCTCTGGGATATGAGTGCAGGCCAAATCAGGCGTGGGGATTATCAGCTGATTGTCCGGTATGGTGATTTCCTGGCGCAGCAGCCCGAGCTAATGAAGCTTGCGGAACAGCTGGGTCGCTCAAGGGAGGCTAAATCGGTCCCAAAGAAGGATGCCCCGATGGAAACCTTCCGCACCCTGGTGCGGGAACCGGCCACCGTGCCGGAACAGGTGGATGGGCTCCAGCAAAGCGATGACATTTTACGCCTGCTGCCTACGGAGCTGAGCACGCTCGGGATGACCGAGCTGGAATATGAGTTTTATCGTCGGCTGGTGGAAAAACAGCTTCTGACCTATCGCCTGCATGGCGAAGCCTGGCGCGAAAAAATCAGCCAACGTCCGGTGGTCCATCAGGATTTTGATGAGCAACCGCGCGGCCCATTTATTGTTTGTGTGGATACATCTGGATCGATGGGCGGTTTCAACGAACAGTGTGCCAAAGCGTTCTGCCTGGCGCTGATGCGCGTGGCGCTCGCTGACCGGCGTCGCTGCTTTATCATGCTCTTTTCCAGCGAAGTGGTCAGCTATGAGCTGACCCATCAGCAGGGTATTGAGCAGGCGATCCGCTTTTTAAGCCAGCGTTTTCGCGGCGGTACCGATCTGGCCAGCTGTTTTCGCAGCATTGTGGAACGTATGCAGGGCGGCGACTGGTACGACGCTGACGCGGTGGTGATTTCCGATTTTATTGCCCAGCGGCTGCCGGATGACGTGGTGAATAAAGTGAAGGAGTTACAGCGGGTGCATCAGCACCGTTTCCACGCAGTGGCGATGTCCGCCCATGGAAAACCCGGCATCATGCGCATCTTCGATCATATCTGGCGCTTTGATACCGGGTTGCGTAGCCGCCTGCTCAGGCGCTGGCAGCGTTAATTACAGAAGCGAGCTGACGCTTTCACGTACCTGCTGCGGCCAGACACCACACTGCACCTGACCAATATGCGACAGTTGCAGCAGCAGCATGGTCAGACGGGACTGGCCGATGCCGCCGCCAATGGTCTGTGGCATCTCTCCGCGCAGCAGCGCCTGGTGCCATTCCAGCGTGAGACGATCTTCATCACCGGTCACCGCCAGCTGGCGTTTCAGCGCATCAGCATCCACGCGGATCCCCATTGAGGAGAGTTCAAACGCATCTTCCAGCACGGGGTTCCAGACCAGAATATCGCCGTTCAGTCCAGCAAATTCGCCCTCGCTCATGGTGCTCCAGTCATCATAATCCGGTGCACGAACATCATGACGTTTGCCATCCGACAGCTTACCGCCGATCCCCATCAGGAAGACGGCACCCAGTTCTTTAGCGATCGCACGTTCACGACCTTTAGCATCCAGATCCGGGAAACGACTCAGCAACTCCTGGCTGTGAACAAAGTGGATCGATTCCGGCAGGAACGGTGCCAGACCAAACTCTTTGCTTACGGCCGCTTCGGTCGCTTTGATCCCGGCGTAGATCGCCTCAACGGTGGATTTCAGCGTGCCGACATGGCGCTCGCCATCACCCATTACGCGCTCCCAGTCCCACTGGTCAACGTAAACAGAGTGAATGGCAGACAGGCGGTCTTCATCGGGGCGGAGGGCTTTCATGTGCGTGTAGAGTCCTTCGCCCGCGCTGAAGTCGTGCTGTCCCAGGGTTTGACGCTTCCACTTCGCGAGGGAATGAACCACTTCGAACTGGGCGTCTGGCAGTGTTTTCACTTTCACCTGCACCGCTTTTTCGCATCCGGACAAGTTATCCTGCGTCCCATCACCCACGCGGCTGAGAATCGGTGCCTGAACTTCAATCAGACCCAGCTTCTCTTCCAGCTGGCGGGAAAAATGGGATTTAACGAAACTGATCTGGCGTTGTTTTGCGATATAAGCGGTTTTCATTATTTATACTCCTGCGTCCTGTTGGTATTGATTAAGCAACAGAAAAGGCATTCAATTCAATAATCAAACAACAAAAAGCCACCTTCACTTTTGATTCGTTAAAATTTAACGCTAGAATAGAGTGATTCATTAATCTTCATAAGAAAAAGCTATGGAAAATTATCAGATCGATAATCTGGACCGCGGCATCCTGGAGGCGTTAATGGCCAATGCCCGTACCGCCTATGCCGAACTGGCGAAGCAGTTTGGCGTCAGCCCGGGGACGATTCACGTTCGTGTAGAGAAGATGAAACAGGCGGGGATCATTACCGGGGCACGTATCGATGTCAGCCCAAAACAGCTGGGCTATGACGTCTGCTGCTTTATTGGCATTATTCTTAAAAGCGCAAAAGATTATCCTTCCGCGCTGGCGAAGCTGAACGCGCTCGATGAAGTCACAGAGGCGTACTACACCACCGGCCACTACAGCATCTTTATCAAGGTGATGTGTCGATCCATAGATGCCCTGCAGCAGGTACTTATCAACAAGATCCAAACAATCGATGAAATTCAGTCCACCGAGACGTTGATCTCCCTGCAAAACCCGATCATGCGTACCATTCGCCCCTGATCGGGCAAATCCATACCCACATTTTCCACAGGTAGATCCCAGCCCGTTCACAGCGTACAATGGCCCCCTCTTTATCTGAGCGAGCGATCAATGGCGGACATTACCCTTATCAGTGGCAGCACCCTTGGCGGCGCGGAATATGTAGCGGAACATCTGGCTGAGAAGCTGGAGGATGCGGGATTTTCCACACAAACGCTGCACGGGCCTTTGCTTGAAGATCTCCCGACTGATGGGGTCTGGCTGGTGATCACCTCCACGCATGGCGCAGGCGATCTTCCGGATAACCTGCAACCTTTATATGACGAACTGCAGGAACAGCAGCCAGACCTGTCAAACGTGCGTTTTGGCGCAGTGGGTATTGGCAGCCGTGAATATGACACCTTCTGCGGTGCTATAGAGAAAGTGGAAGCCGCTGTCACCGCCTGCGGAGCTAAACAGGTGGGTGAAACGCTGAAGATCAACATCCTCGATCATGATATTCCGGAGGATCCGGCTGAGATCTGGCTGGGTGAATGGAAAAATTTACTCAAAAACGATTAAAGATCGCGCGAACAGATGTGGATAACTCTGGTTAAAAGCTCGTATTAAGCAGTAGTTATCCAAAGAACAACGTTGAAGTCGTTTTTGCCCTGTGTATAAAGTCGCGATCTGATCCCAGCTTATACGGGCCAGGATCACCGATCATTCACAGCAAACGATCCTTTCTAACCCCATGATCTTCTTTATGAGATCGGACTTATCCACAAAGGTCCGCGATCCTAATAAGAGATCACAATAGAACAGATCTCTAAATAAAAAGATCTTCTTTTTAATAGCCCAGGATCCCAATGCTTTCTCGAAAGACTAAAGTTGAGTAGAATCCACGGCCCGGGCTTCAATCCATTTTCATACCGCTTTACGCGAGGCAGACCACCATGTTTTATCAGGATCCTTTTGACGTCATCATCATTGGCGGGGGTCACGCAGGCACTGAGGCCGCAATGGCCGCAGCGCGAATGGGTCAGCAGACCCTGCTTTTGACACACAATATCGACACGCTGGGACAAATGTCCTGTAATCCGGCGATTGGCGGCATTGGGAAAGGACACCTGGTAAAAGAAGTGGATGCACTTGGCGGCCTGATGGCGAAAGCGATCGATCACGCAGGCATTCAGTTTAGGATACTAAACGCCAGTAAAGGCCCCGCTGTCCGTGCGACCCGCGCTCAGGCAGACCGCGTGCTTTATCGTCAGGCGGTGCGTACCGCCCTGGAGAACCAGCCGAACCTGATGATCTTCCAGCAGGCAGTGGAAGATCTTATCGTGGAGAACGATCGTGTCGTTGGCGCAGTTACCCAGATGGGGCTCAAATTCCGCGCCAAAGCGGTTGTTCTGACCGTCGGGACATTCCTGGACGGTAAGATCCATATCGGTCTGGATAATTACAGCGGTGGACGTGCTGGCGATCCGCCATCTATCCCACTGTCACGCCGTCTGCGTGAACTGCCGCTGCGTGTCAGCCGTCTGAAAACCGGTACTCCACCGCGTATTGATGCGCGCACCATTGATTTCAGCGTGCTGGCACAACAGCACGGCGATAACCCAATGCCGGTCTTCTCGTTCATGGGCAATGCAGCGCAGCATCCGCAGCAGGTACCGTGCTATATCACGCATACCAACGAAAAAACCCATGACGTGATCCGCAATAACCTCGATCGCAGCCCAATGTACGCCGGCGTGATCGAAGGGATCGGCCCACGCTATTGCCCGTCGATCGAAGACAAAGTCATGCGCTTTGCCGATCGTAACCAGCACCAGATCTTCCTGGAGCCAGAAGGGCTGACCTCGAACGAAATCTATCCGAACGGCATCTCCACCAGCCTGCCGTTCGATGTGCAGATTCAAATTGTTCGCTCAATGCAGGGGATGGAGAATGCGAAAATCGTTCGCCCTGGCTACGCTATTGAGTACGATTTCTTCGATCCGCGTGACCTGAAGCCAACTCTGGAGAGCAAATTCATCCACGGTCTGTTCTTCGCAGGTCAGATTAACGGCACCACCGGTTACGAAGAAGCTGCTGCACAGGGCCTGCTGGCCGGTCTGAACGCCGCCCGTTTCTCTGCCGAGAAAGAGGGCTGGGCTCCGGCGCGTTCTCAGGCTTATCTGGGCGTGCTGGTCGACGATCTCTGCACGCTGGGCACCAAAGAACCGTACCGTATGTTTACCTCTCGCGCGGAATATCGCCTGATGCTGCGCGAAGATAACGCCGACCTGCGTCTGACCGAAATGGGTCGTGAGCTGGGTCTGGTGGATGACGAACGCTGGGCGCGCTTCAACGAGAAACTGGAGCGCATTGAGCAGGAACGTCAGCGCCTGAAAACGACCTGGGTTAATCCGCAGGCTGAAACCGCTGCGGAAGTGAACGCTCACTTAACTGCGCCGCTCTCGCGCGAAGCCAGCGGTGAAGATCTGCTGCGTCGCCCGGAAGTGACCTATGAGAATCTGGTGAAACTCACCGCCTTTGCCCCGGGTCTTGAAGACGCTGAAGCGGCAGAGCAGGTTGAGATCCAGGTGAAATACGAAGGTTACATCGCGCGTCAGCAGGATGAGATCGAAAAGCAGCAGCGTAACGAAAACACGCTGCTGCCGGAAATGCTGGACTATCGTCAGGTGACGGGGCTGTCCAACGAGGTGATCGCCAAGCTGAACGATCACAAACCGGTGTCGATCGGCCAGGCCTCCCGCATCTCGGGCGTTACCCCTGCAGCGATTTCGATTCTGCTGGTGTGGCTGAAAAAGCAGGGCATGCTGCGCCGCAGCGCGTAATATGTGTAATTCGCCCGGTGGCGCTGCGCTTACCGGGCCTACAGAACTCCGTAGGGCGGGTTAGCGAAGCGCCACCCGCCACTTAAGTCTCTCAACAGGTATTCACCGTGCTCAATAAACTCTCTCGTCTGCTGGATCAGGCAGGTATTTCGCTCACCGATCACCAGAAAAATCAGCTGGTGGCCTATGTCGATATGCTGAACAAATGGAATAAAGCGTACAACCTCACCTCCGTACGCGACCCCAACGAGATGCTGATTCGCCATATTCTCGATAGCATTGTGGTTGCGCCGTACCTGAACGGTGAGCGCTTTATCGATGTGGGCACGGGTCCTGGCCTGCCGGGTATTCCCCTGTCAATTGTCCGCCCGGAAAGCCATTTCACGCTGCTGGATAGCCTTGGCAAGCGCGTGCGTTTTTTGCGCCAGGTACAGCATGAGCTGAAGCTTGAGAACATCACGCCTGTGCAAAGCAGGGTAGAGGAGTTTCCGGCAGAGCCACCGTTCGACGGGGTTATCAGCCGTGCGTTTGCTTCGCTTAATGACATGGTGAGCTGGTGTAAGCACTTACCGGCAGAGAATGGCCGTTTTTATGCGCTGAAAGGGCAGTTGCCCGGCGATGAAATTGAACAGCTTCCGGACGGTTTTGCTGTCGAGTCCATTGAGAAATTACAGATTCCTCAGCTCGAAGGCGAACGTCATCTGGTGATAATTAAGCCAAACAATTTTTAAAAAATTAATAAAAAATGTGGAATTTGTGCTGTTCTGTCAGTGTTAAAAAACAGCACAACACAACGGATTTTGCCGGAGAGAATTTAACCGTGTTTTTACTAAGGGTTTTCTAATGGTTAACTTCCTCACCATTGTTCACCCTGAAGATAATCAACCACGAAAATATCAGCCTGCTAAAAGTGGAAAGCAGCAACCAGAATGCAATGTTAAATATTTATTAAGAATGTCAATAAAAGGTTTTTATTGTATACGGGGCTGTTTTGAAAATAGTTGCGACATTTTATCTTTAATTTCAGAAAGATGAAATTAAGCGATTTACGAGTTTGATAAATACAACCTTATCGCAAATGTGTATTTTGTGATCTCGTGCACGCTTTGTAGTCAACGTTTTCGCGCTGTTTGCAGTTTTGCTCGAAGGTCGGGGCTTTCATCAAAAGTTGAAAAATAGCGGCGGGGAAAAATATTTAAACATTTATTCACCTTTTCGCTACTTAATGTTTGAAATCACGGGTGCGCACCGTATAATTTGACCGCTTTTTGATGCTTGACTCTGAGCCTTAAAGGACGTTTTATACGACACGCGGCATACCTCGAAGGGAGCAGGAGTAAAAACGTGATGTCTGTGTCGCTCTTGAGTAGAAACGTTGCTCGTAAGCTTCTGTTCATTCAGTTTCTGGCTGTGATAGCAAGTGGACTGCTGTTTAGCCTCAAAGACCCCTTCTGGGGCATCTCCGCAGTGTGCGGGGGTTTGGCGGTTGTGCTGCCAAACGTGTTGTTTATGATTTTTGCCTGGCGTCATCAGGCGCATACACCTGCCAAAGGCCGCGTGGCCTGGTCCTTCGCCCTCGGCGAAGTGTGTAAGGTGTTGCTGACCTTTGCTCTACTGGTGATGGCGCTGGCGGTTTTGAAAGTGGTATTCATGCCGCTGATAGCTACGTGGGTTTTGGTGCTGGTGGTACAAGTTCTGGCTCCAGCTGTAATCAATAACAAAGGGTAAAAGGCATCATGGCTTCAGAAAATATGACGCCGCAGGATTACATAGGTCACCATCTGAATAACCTTCAGCTGGACCTGCGTACATTCTCGCTGGTGGATCCGCATAACCCCCCGGCCACCTTCTGGACGATCAACATCGACTCCATGTTCTTCTCGGTGGTTTTGGGTCTTCTGTTCCTGGCCATGTTCCGCGGTGTTGCTAAAAAGGCGACCAGCGGTGTTCCAGGGAAATTCCAGACGTTCGTTGAGATGATCATCGGCTTCGTCCATGGCAGCGTGAAAGACATGTACCATGGTAAGAGCAAGCTGATTGCGCCACTGGCACTGACCGTGTTCGTGTGGGTCTTCCTGATGAACCTGATGGACCTTCTGCCTATCGATTTCCTGCCGTGGATTGGCGAGCATGTCTTCGGTCTGCCTGCTCTGCGCGTGGTTCCGTCTGCTGACGTGAACATCACCCTGTCGATGGCGCTGGGCGTGTTTATCCTGATTCTTTTCTACAGCATCAAAATGAAAGGCGTAAGCGGCTTTGTGAAAGAGCTTACCTTGCAGCCGTTCAACCACTGGGCGTTTATTCCGGTCAACCTGATCCTGGAAGGCGTTAGCCTGCTGTCCAAACCTGTTTCACTGGGTCTGCGACTGTTCGGCAACATGTATGCGGGTGAGCTGATTTTCATTCTGATCGCGGGTCTTCTGCCGTGGTGGTCACAGTGGGTTCTGAATGTGCCGTGGGCCATTTTCCACATCCTGATCATTACGCTGCAAGCCTTTATCTTCATGGTTCTGACGATCGTCTATCTGTCGATGGCGTCTGAAGAGCACTGATTTTTTACCAACACTACTACGTTTTAATTGAAACAAACTGGAGACTGTCATGGAAAACCTGAATATGGATCTGCTGTACATGGCTGCCGCTGTGATGATGGGTCTGGCGGCTATCGGTGCTGCGATCGGTATCGGCATCCTCGGGGGCAAATTCCTGGAAGGCGCTGCGCGTCAACCTGATCTGATTCCTCTGCTGCGTACTCAGTTCTTTATCGTTATGGGTCTGGTGGATGCTATCCCAATGATCGCTGTAGGTCTGGGTCTGTACGTGATGTTTGCTGTCGCGTAGTAGTTGTTTTAAAACCCCAAGCCACAGAAATTTAAGAGGTATTGTGCTGTGAACATGAACGCAACAATCCTCGGCCAGGCCATCGCGTTTATTATCTTTGTCTGGTTCTGCATGAAGTATGTATGGCCGCCTTTAATGGCTGCCATCGAAAAACGTCAGAAAGAAATTGCTGACGGTCTGGCTTCTGCAGAACGTGCAAAGAAAGATTTGGACCTTGCACAGGCCAACGCGACAGACCAGCTGAAAAAAGCGAAAGCGGAAGCTCAGGTAATCATCGAACAGGCTAACAAACGCCGTTCTCAGATCCTGGACGAAGCCAAAGCTGAAGCAGAACAGGAACGTACTAAGATCGTGACACAGGCTCAGGCTGAAATTGAAGCTGAGCGTAAAC
The DNA here is from genome assembly GCF_001463365.1 of Enterobacter sp. 50793107. Lineage (NCBI taxonomy): Bacteria > Pseudomonadati > Pseudomonadota > Gammaproteobacteria > Enterobacterales > Enterobacteriaceae > Enterobacter > Enterobacter sp. 50793107. Next base: position 21,334 of record NZ_LNII01000150.1, read on the forward strand.
GTGCTCGTGAAGAACTGCGTAAGCAGGTTGCGATTCTGGCTGTTGCTGGCGCCGAGAAGATCATCGAACGTTCCGTGGATGAAGCTGCTAACAGCGACATCGTGGACAAACTTGTCGCTGAACTGTAAGGAGGGAGGGGCTGATGTCTGAATTTGTTACGGTAGCTCGCCCCTACGCCAAAGCAGCTTTTGACTTTGCTGTCGAACACCAAAATGTCGATCGCTGGCAGAATATGCTGGCGTTTGCCGCTGAGGTGACGAAAAACGAACAAATGGCCGAGTTGCTTTCTGGTGCATTAGCACCTGAAACCCTCGCCGCGTCGTTCATCGCCGTGTGCGGAGAGCAACTGGATGCCAACGGCCAGAACCTGATTAAGGTAATGGCAGAAAATGGTCGTCTCCGTGTGCTCCCGGATGTTCTCGAGCAGTTTGAGCACTTACGTGCCCTTAGTGAAGCTACTGCTGAAGTTGAAGTAACTTCTGCGACTGAACTGAGTCATGAACAGCTTGCGAAAATTACCGCCGCGATGGAAAAACGTCTGTCACGCAAAGTTAAGCTGAATTGCAAAATCGATAAGTCTGTAATGGCAGGCGTAATCATCCGCTCGGGTGATATGGTCATTGATGGCAGCGTACGCGGCCGTCTTGAGCGCCTTGCAGACGTCTTGCAGTCTTAAGGGGACTGGAGCATGCAACTGAATTCCACCGAAATCAGCGAACTGATCAAGCAGCGCATTGCTCAGTTCAATGTTGTGAGCGAAGCTCATAACGAAGGTACTATTGTTTCTGTAAGTGACGGTGTTATCCGCATCCACGGCCTGGCCGATTGTATGCAGGGTGAGATGATTTCCCTGCCGGGTAACCGTTACGCTATCGCACTGAACCTGGAGCGCGACTCCGTAGGTGCAGTTGTGATGGGTCCATACGCTGACCTCGCCGAAGGCATGAAGGTTAAGTGTACTGGCCGTATTCTGGAAGTTCCGGTTGGCCGTGGCCTGCTGGGTCGTGTTGTTAACACCCTGGGTGCACCAATCGACGGTAAAGGTCCGGTTGAGCACGATGGCTTCTCTCCAATCGAAGTTATCGCACCGGGCGTTATCGACCGTCAGTCCGTAGATCAGCCTGTTCAGACGGGTTATAAGTCCGTTGATGCCATGATCCCAATCGGTCGTGGTCAGCGTGAACTGATCATCGGTGACCGTCAGACCGGTAAAACCGCGATGGCTATCGATGCCATCATCAACCAGCGTGACTCCGGCATCAAATGTGTGTACGTGGCTATCGGCCAGAAAGCGTCCACCATTTCTAACGTGGTTCGTAAACTGGAAGAGCACGGCGCGCTGTCTAACACCATCGTTGTTGTGGCTACCGCTTCTGAATCTGCTGCACTGCAATACCTGGCGCCATACGCCGGTTGTGCAATGGGTGAATACTTCCGTGACCGCGGTGAAGATGCACTGATCGTATACGATGACCTGTCTAAACAGGCTGTTGCTTATCGTCAGGTTTCCCTGCTGCTCCGTCGTCCACCAGGACGTGAAGCGTTCCCTGGCGACGTATTCTACCTCCACTCTCGTCTGCTGGAGCGTGCTTCCCGCGTTAACGCGGAATACGTCGAGAACTTCACCAAAGGTGAAGTGAAGGGTAAAACGGGCTCTCTGACCGCGCTGCCGATCATTGAAACCCAGGCGGGTGACGTTTCTGCGTTCGTTCCGACCAACGTAATCTCCATTACCGATGGTCAGATCTTCCTGGAAACCAACCTGTTTAACTCCGGTATTCGTCCGGCGGTTAACCCGGGTATCTCCGTATCCCGTGTAGGTGGTGCTGCTCAGACCAAGATCATCAAGAAACTGTCCGGTGGTATCCGTACCGCGCTGGCACAGTATCGTGAACTGGCTGCGTTCTCTCAGTTCGCATCCGATCTGGACGAAGCAACCCGTAAACAGCTGAGCCACGGTCAGAAAGTGACCGAGCTGCTGAAGCAGAAACAGTACGCACCAATGTCTGTTGCTCAGCAGGGCCTGGTACTGTTCGCGGCTGAACGCGGTTACCTCGAAGATGTGGAACTGGCGAAAATCGGTAGCTTCGAAGCCGCTCTGCTGGCTTACGTCGACCGTGATCACGCTCCGCTGATGCAAGAGATCAACCAGACCGGTGGCTATAACGACGAAATCGAAGGCAAGCTGAAAGCTATCCTCGATTCCTTCAAAGCAACCCAATCCTGGTAATCGTCCGGCGGCTTGTCTCAGGACAAGCCGCCTGGCATTGAGGAGAAGCTCATGGCCGGCGCAAAAGAGATACGTAGTAAGATCGCAAGCGTCCAGAACACGCAAAAGATCACTAAAGCGATGGAGATGGTCGCCGCTTCCAAAATGCGTAAATCGCAGGATCGCATGGCGGCCAGCCGTCCTTATGCAGAAACCATGCGCAAAGTGATTGGTCACCTTGCAAACGGTAATCTGGAATATAAGCACCCTTACCTGGAAGAACGCGACGTTAAGCGCGTGGGCTACCTGGTGGTGTCGACCGACCGTGGTCTGTGTGGCGGCTTGAACATTAACCTGTTCAAAAAACTGCTGGCGGATATGAAAGGCTGGTCCGATAAAGGCGTTCAGTGCGACCTCGCATTGATCGGCTCTAAAGGCGTCTCTTTCTTTAACTCCGTTGGTGGCAACATTGTCGCTCAGGTGACCGGTATGGGTGATAACCCGTCCCTGTCCGAACTGATCGGCCCGGTTAAAGTGATGTTGCAGGCCTATGATGAAGGCCGTCTGGACAGACTGTACGTTGTCAGCAACAAATTTATTAACACCATGTCTCAGGTGCCAACGCTCACTCAGATGCTGCCTTTACCGGCTTCAGAAGATGACGAGCTGAAACAGAAAGCCTGGGATTACCTGTATGAACCCGATCCGAAACCGCTGCTGGATACCCTGCTGCGTCGTTACGTTGAATCTCAGGTTTATCAGGGCGTTGTAGAAAACCTGGCCAGCGAGCAGGCCGCACGAATGGTGGCGATGAAAGCCGCGACCGATAATGGCGGCAGCCTGATTAAAGAGCTGCAGTTGGTTTACAACAAAGCTCGTCAGGCCAGCATTACTCAGGAACTCACCGAGATCGTCTCGGGGGCCGCCGCGGTTTAACCAGGTTTACGAATTACGTAGAGGATTCAAGATGGCTACTGGAAAGATTGTCCAGGTAATCGGCGCCGTGGTGGACGTCGAGTTCCCTCAGGACGCCGTACCACGCGTGTACGACGCGCTTGAGGTACAGAATGGTAACGAGAGCCTGGTGCTGGAAGTTCAGCAGCAGCTCGGCGGCGGTATCGTGCGTACCATCGCGATGGGTTCTTCCGACGGTCTGCGTCGTGGTCTGGAAGTTAAAGACCTTGAGCACCCGATCGAAGTCCCGGTAGGTAAAGCAACACTGGGTCGTATCATGAACGTATTGGGTCAGCCAATCGACATGAAAGGCGACATCGGTGAAGAAGAGCGTTGGGCTATCCACCGCGCGGCACCTTCCTACGAAGAGCTGTCCAGCTCTCAGGAACTGCTGGAAACCGGTATCAAAGTTATCGACCTGATGTGTCCGTTTGCGAAGGGCGGTAAAGTTGGTCTGTTCGGTGGTGCGGGTGTAGGTAAAACCGTAAACATGATGGAGCTGATCCGTAACATCGCGATCGAGCACTCCGGTTACTCCGTATTTGCGGGCGTAGGTGAACGTACTCGTGAGGGTAACGACTTCTACCACGAAATGACCGACTCCAACGTTCTGGACAAAGTATCCCTGGTTTACGGCCAGATGAACGAGCCACCAGGAAACCGTCTGCGCGTTGCGCTGACTGGTCTGACGATGGCAGAGAAGTTCCGTGACGAAGGCCGTGACGTTCTGCTGTTCGTTGATAACATCTACCGTTACACCCTGGCCGGTACGGAAGTATCTGCACTGCTGGGTCGTATGCCTTCAGCGGTAGGTTATCAGCCTACGCTGGCGGAAGAGATGGGTGTTCTTCAGGAACGTATCACCTCTACCAAAACCGGTTCTATCACCTCCGTTCAGGCGGTATACGTACCTGCGGATGACTTGACTGACCCATCACCAGCAACCACCTTTGCGCACTTAGATGCAACCGTGGTACTGAGCCGTCAGATCGCGTCTCTGGGTATCTACCCGGCCGTTGACCCGCTGGACTCCACCAGCCGTCAGCTGGATCCACTGGTTGTTGGTCAGGAACACTACGACACCGCGCGTGGCGTACAGTCCCTGCTGCAGCGTTACCAGGAACTGAAAGACATCATCGCCATCCTGGGTATGGATGAACTGTCTGAAGAAGACAAACTGGTGGTAGCACGTGCGCGTAAGATCCAGCGCTTCCTGTCCCAGCCGTTCTTCGTTGCGGAAGTATTCACCGGTTCTCCAGGTAAATACGTTTCCCTGAAAGACACCATCCGTGGCTTTAAAGGCATCATGGAAGGCGAATACGATCACCTGCCAGAGCAGGCGTTCTACATGGTTGGTTCCATCGAAGAAGCTGTGGAAAAAGCCAAAAAACTTTAACGCCTTAATCGGAGGGTGATATGGCAATGACTTACCACCTGGACGTCGTCAGCGCAGAGCAACAAATGTTCTCTGGTCTGGTCGAGAAAATCCAGGTAACGGGTAGTGAAGGTGAACTGGGTATCTTCCCGGGTCACGCACCGCTGCTCACCGCCATTAAGCCTGGTATGATCCGCATCGTTAAACAGTTCGGTCACGAAGAGTTTATCTATCTGTCCGGCGGCATTCTTGAAGTGCAGCCTGGCAGTGTGACCGTTCTGGCCGATACCGCTATTCGTGGCCAGGATCTCGACGAAGCGCGAGCCCTGGAATCGAAGCGTAAGGCTGAAGAGCACATTAGCAGCTCTCATGGTGACGTGGATTACGCTCAGGCGTCTGCGGAGCTGGCCAAAGCGATCGCCAAACTGCGCGTTATCGAGTTGACCAAAAAAGCGATGTAACACCGGCTTGAAAAGCACAAAAGCCAGTCTGGATACCAGGCTGGCTTTTTTTTCGTCCTTAATTCATGACGAAAAAGATGTAGAATTTTAAGCACCAAACGTTTTTACTTCTCACTCAAACTACCGTCAGGATGCGTATGTCAAACAGTGCGATGAGCGTGGTGATCCTTGCCGCAGGCAAAGGTACCCGCATGTATTCCGATCTGCCTAAAGTGCTTCATACACTGGCAGGAAAGCCAATGGTGCAGCATGTTATTGATGCAGCAAATGAATTGGGCGCTCGCCAGGTTCACCTGGTCTATGGCCACGGCGGCGATCTGCTTAAAAAAACGCTGAGCGATGACAAGCTCAACTGGGTGCTTCAGGCTGAACAGCTGGGAACCGGCCACGCAATGCAGCAGGCAGCACCGTTCTTTGCCGATGACGAAGACATTCTGATGCTCTACGGCGATGTTCCGCTGATCTCCATCGACACATTGACTCGCCTGCGTGAAGCCAAACCGCAGGGCGGTATCGGTTTATTAACCGTCGTGCTGGACGATCCGACCGGCTACGGCCGCATCACCCGTGAAAACGGCAACGTCACGGGTATCGTTGAACATAAAGACGCCAGCGAAGCACAGCGCCAGATTCAGGAGATCAACACCGGTATCCTGATGGCTAACGGCGCGGACATGAAGCGCTGGCTGTCTAAGCTCAACAACAACAACGCGCAGGGTGAATACTACATCACCGACATCATTGCGATGGCGTACCAGGAAGGGCGTGAGATTGCGGCGGTTCACCCGGCGCGTATCAGCGAAACCGAAGGGGTGAATAACCGCCTTCAGCTTTCCCGTCTGGAGCGTGTTTATCAGTCCGAACAGGCCGAAAAACTGCTGCTGGCCGGCGTGATGTTGCGCGATCCGGCGCGTTTCGATCTGCGTGGAACGTTAACGCACGGGCGCGACGTTGAAATTGATACTAACGTTATCCTGGAAGGTAACGTCACGCTGGGTAACCGCGTCAAAATTGGTGCGGGCTGTGTGATCAAAAACAGCATCATCGGTGATGATTGCGAAATTAGCCCATACAGCGTGGTGGAAGATGCCCGTCTTGACGCAGCGTGCACTATTGGGCCGTTCGCGCGTCTGCGCCCGGGGGCTGAGCTGCTGGAAGGCTCACATGTTGGAAACTTCGTTGAGATGAAAAAAGCGCGTCTGGGTAAAGGCTCTAAAGCCGGTCATTTGACCTATCTGGGCGATGCGGAAATTGGCGACAACGTGAATATTGGCGCAGGAACGATTACCTGCAACTATGACGGCGCGAATAAGTTTAAAACCATCATCGGTGATGATGTGTTTGTCGGCTCCGACACTCAGCTGGTGGCGCCTGTTACCGTGGGTAACGGTGTAACGATTGCCGCCGGGACAACCGTTACGCGCGATATCGCCGATAACGAACTGGTATTAAGCCGTGTGCCGCAGGTGCACAAGCAGGGCTGGAAACGCCCTGTGAAGAAGAAGTAACGGATTTACCCCTCACCCTAACCCTCTCCCCAAAGGGAGAGGGGATCGTTCGGTGCGGTGTTTTTCTCCCTCGCCCCTTTGGGGAGAGGGCCGGGGTGAGGGGATAATATAATCCTCCCCCCACAAGCAGTACCCATAACAATAACCCCACTCTCTACAAGGCTCGGGGTGCCCGGAAAGGGCAAATACAGGTCAGCGACAACGCATGGCATAACGCCATAATCAGGAAATCTAACTATGTGTGGAATTGTTGGCGCAGTTGCGCAGCGTGATATTGCTGAAATCCTTCTCGAAGGTTTACGTCGTCTGGAATACCGTGGCTACGACTCTGCCGGTCTGGCAGTAGTGGATGCAGAAGGTCATATGACCCGTCTGCGTCGCCTCGGTAAAGTGCAGATGCTGGCCCAGGCCGCGGAAGAACACCCGCTGCACGGTGGTACCGGTATTGCGCATACCCGCTGGGCGACACACGGCGAACCGTCTGAAGGCAACGCGCACCCGCATGTGTCTGAACACATCGTGGTCGTGCATAACGGCATTATCGAAAACCACGAACCGCTGCGCGAAGAACTGAAAGCGCGCGGCTATACCTTCGTTTCTGAAACCGATACCGAAGTGATTGCGCACCTGGTGCACTGGGAGCTGGCACAGGGCGGCACGTTACGTGACGCGGTGCTGCGCGCGATCCCACAGCTGCGCGGTGCGTACGGTACGGTGATCATGGACTCCCGCGATCCGTCCACCCTGCTGGCGGCGCGTTCCGGTAGTCCAATGGTTATCGGTATGGGCATGGGCGAAAACTTTATCGCTTCTGACCAACTGGCGCTCCTGCCGGTCACCCGCCGCTTTATCTTCCTGGAAGAGGGTGATATCGCAGAAGTGACTCGCCGCAGCGTGACGGTATTTGATACCAAAGGCGAGCAGGTGAAACGCCCTGAAATTGAATCCAATCTGCAGTACGACGCGGGCGACAAAGGCGCTTACCGTCACTACATGCAGAAAGAGATTTACGAGCAGCCAAACGCCATCAAAAACACCCTGACCGGTCGTATCAGCCACGGTGAAGTGGACCTGAGCGAACTGGGTGCCAACGCAAACGAGCTGCTCAGCAAGGTTGAGCACATTCAGATTGTGGCCTGCGGTACCTCCTACAACTCCGGGATGGTCTCTCGCTACTGGTTTGAGTCGCTGGCTGGCGTGCCGTGCGATGTGGAAATCGCCTCTGAATTCCGCTACCGCAAATCCGCCGTGCGTCGTAACAGCCTGATGATCACCCTTTCTCAGTCTGGCGAAACGGCAGATACCCTGGCGGCGCTGCGTCTCTCTAAAGAGCTGGGTTACCTGGGATCGCTGGCTATCTGTAACGTGCCGGGCTCATCGCTGGTGCGTGAATCCGATCTGGCGCTGATGACCAAAGCGGGCACTGAAATCGGCGTGGCCTCCACCAAAGCGTTTACCACGCAGCTGACGGTTCTGCTGATGCTGGTGGCGAAACTGGCGCGTCTGAAAGGGCTGGATGCTTCTGTTGAGCATGACATCGTTCATGGTCTGCAGGCACTGCCAAGCCGTATTGAGCAGATGCTGTCTCAGGACAAGCGCATTGAAGCCCTGGCTGAAGATTTCTCTGACAAGCACCACGCCCTGTTCCTCGGCCGTGGCGACCAGTACCCTATTGCGCTGGAAGGCGCGCTGAAGCTGAAAGAGATCTCCTACATCCACGCTGAAGCCTACGCGGCAGGCGAGCTGAAACACGGCCCGCTGGCGCTGATTGACGCGGATATGCCAGTTATCGTTGTGGCACCTAACAACGAACTGCTGGAAAAACTGAAGTCCAACATTGAAGAAGTTCGCGCCCGCGGTGGTGTGCTGTACGTCTTCGCTGATAAGGACGCCGGTTTTGCCAGCAGCGACAACATGCACATCATCGAGATGCCGCACGTAGAAGAGGTTATTGCCCCTATCTTCTACACCGTGCCGCTGCAGTTGCTGGCTTACCACGTTGCGCTGATCAAAGGCACCGACGTTGACCAGCCGCGTAACCTGGCGAAATCGGTCACCGTAGAATAATCCCTCCAGGCTCCACCTTCGGGTTGTGGGCGGACAATAAAGTCTTAAACTGAACAAAATAGATCTAAACTATGACAATAAAGTCTTAAACTAGACAGAATAGTTGTAAACTGAAATCAGTCCAGTTATGCTGTGAAAAAGCATACTGGACTTTTGTTATGGCTAAAGCAAACTCTTCATTTTCTGAAGTGCAAATTGCCCGTCGTATTAAAGAGGGGCGTGGCCAAGGGCATGGTAAAGACTATATTCCATGGCTAACAGTACAAGAAGTTCCTTCTTCAGGTCGTTCCCACCGTATTTATTCTCATAAGACGGGACGAGTCCATCATTTGCTATCTGACTTAGAGCTTGCTGTTTTTCTCAGTCTTGAGTGGGAGAGCAGCGTGCTAGATATACGCGAGCAGTTCCCCTTATTACCTAGTGATACCAGGCAGATTGCAATAGATAGTGGTATTAAGCATCCTGTTATTCGTGGTGTAGATCAGGTTATGTCTACTGATTTTTTAGTGGACTGCAAAGATGGTCCTTTTGAGCAGTTTGCTATTCAAGTCAAACCTGCAGCAGCCTTACAAGACGAGCGTACCTTAGAAAAACTAGAACTAGGGAAGGTGCGAACAAGTCCCTGATATGAGATCATGTTTGTCATCTGGAGCCATGGAACAGGGTTCATCATGAGTCATCAACTTACCTTCGCCGACAGTGAATTCAGCAGTAAGCGCCGTCAGACCAGAAAAGAGATTTTCTTGTCCCGCATGGAGCAGATTCTGCCATGGCAAAACATGGTGGAAGTCATCGAGCCGTTTTACCCCAAGGCTGGTAATGGCCGGCGACCTTATCCGCTGGAAACCATGCTACGCATTCACTGCATGCAGCATTGGTACAACCTGAGCGATGGCGCGATGGAAGATGCTCTGTACGAAATCGCCTCCATGCGTCTGTTTGCCCGGTTATCCCTGGATAGCGCCTTGCCTGACCGCACCACCATCATGAATTTCCGCCACCTGCTGGAGCAGCATCAACTGGCCCGCCAATTGTTCAAGACCATCAATCGCTGGCTGGCCGAAGCAGGCGTCATGATGACTCAAGGCACCTTGGTCGATGCCACCATCATTGAGGCACCCAGCTCGACCAAGAACAAAGAGCAGCAACGCGATCCGGAGATGCATCAGACCAAGAAAGGCAATCAATGGCACTTTGGCATGAAGGCCCACATTGGTGTCGATGCCAAGAGTGGCCTGACCCACAGCCTAGTCACCACCGCGGCCAACGAGCATGACCTCAATCAGCTGGGTAATCTGCTGCATGGAGAGGAGCAATTTGTCTCAGCCGATGCCGGCTACCAAGGGGCGCCACAGCGCGAGGAGCTGGCCGAGGTGGATGTGGACTGGCTGATCGCCGAGCGCCCCGGCAAGGTAAGAACCTTGAAACAGCATCCACGCAAGAACAAAACGGCCATCAACATCGAATACATGAAAGCCAGCATCCGGGCCAAGGTGGAGCACCCATTTCGCATCATCAAGCGACAGTTCGGCTTCGTGAAAGCCAGATACAAGGGGTTGCTGAAAAACGATAACCAACTGGCGATGTTATTCACGCTGGCCAACCTGTTTCGGGCGGACCAAATGATACGTCAGTGGGAGAGATCTCACTAAAAACTGGGGATAACGCCTTAAATGGCGAAGAAACGGTCTAAATAGGCTGATTCAAGGCATTTACGGGAGAAAAAATCGGCTCAAACATGAAGAAATGAAATGACTGAGTCAGCCGAGAAGAATTTCCCCGCTTATTCGCACCTTCCCAAGTTGTCTGGATGCAAATAAGCGCTGATAAAGGAGTTCCACAAGCTAGGGCTGAGTTGTTGCTAATGCAGTATTTAGATGAAGGCCGCTTAGTTAGAACTGATGACCCTTATGTACATCTTGATTTAGAAGAGCCGTCTGTAGATTCTGTCAGCTTCCAGAAGCGCGAGGAGGATTATCGAAAAATTCTTCCTATTATTAATAGTAAGGATCGTTTCGACCCTAAAGTCAGAAGCGAACTCGTTGAGCATGTGGTCCAAGAACATAAGGTTACTAAGGCTACAGTTTATAAGTTGTTACGCCGTTACTGGCAGCGTGGTCAAACGCCTAATGCATTAATTCCTGACTACAAAAACAGCGGTGCACCAGGGGAAAGACGTTCAGCGACAGGAACAGCAAAGATTGGCCGAGCCAGAGAATATGGTAAGGGTGAAGGAACCAAGGTAACGCCCGAGATTGAACGCCTTTTTAGGTTGACCATAGAAAAGCACCTGTTAAATCAAAAAGGTACAAAGACCACCGTTGCCTATAGACGATTTGTGGACTTGTTTGCTCAGTATTTTCCTCGCATTCCCCAAGAGGATTACCCAACACTACGTCAGTTTCGTTATTTTTATGATCGAGAATACCCTAAAGCTCAGCGCTTAAAGTCTAGAGTTAAAGCAGGGGTATATAAAAAAGACGTACGACCCTTAAGTAGTACAGCCACTTCTCAGGCGTTAGGCCCTGGGAGTCGTTATGAGATTGATGCCACGATTGCTGATATTTATTTAGTGGATCATCATGATCGCCAAAAAATCATAGGAAGACCAACGCTTTACATTGTGATTGATGTGTTTAGTCGGATGATCACGGGCTTTTATATCGGCTTTGAAAATCCGTCTTATGTGGTGGCGATGCAGGCTTTTGTAAATGCTTGCTCTGACAAAACGGCCATTTGTGCCCAGCATGATATTGAGATTAGTAGCTCAGACTGGCCGTGTGTAGGTTTGCCAGATGTGTTGCTAGCGGACCGTGGCGAATTAATGAGTCATCAGGTCGAAGCCTTAGTTTCTAGTTTTAATGTGCGAGTGGAAAGTGCTCCACCTAGACGTGGCGATGCTAAAGGCATAGTGGAAAGCACTTTTAGAACACTACAAGCCGAGTTTAAGTCCTTTGCACCTGGCATTGTAGAGGGCAGTCGGATCAAAAGCCATGGTGAAACAGACTATAGGTTAGATGCATCTCTGTCGGTATTTGAGTTCACACAAATTATTTTGCGTACGATCTTATTCAGAAATAACCATCTGGTGATGGATAAATACGATCGAGATGCTGATTTTCCTACAGATTTACCGTCTATTCCTGTCCAGCTATGGCAATGGGGTATGCAGCATCGTACAGGTAGTTTAAGGGCTGTGGAGCAAGAGCAGTTGCGAGTAGCGTTACTGCCTCGCCGAAAGGTCTCTATTTCTTCATTTGGCGTTAATTTGTGGGGTTTGTATTACTCGGGGTCAGAGATTCTGCGTGAGGGTTGGTTGCAGCGGAGCACTGATATAGCTAGACCTCAACATTTAGAAGCGGCTTATGACCCAGTGCTGGTTGATACGATTTATTTGTTTCCGCAAGTTGGCAGCCGTGTATTTTGGCGCTGTAATCTGACGGAACGTAGTCGGCAGTTTAAAGGTCTCTCATTTTGGGAGGTTTGGGATATACAAGCACAAGAAAAACACAATAAAGCCAATGCGAAGCAGGATGAGTTAACTAAACGCAGGGAGCTTGAGGCGTTTATTCAGCAAACCATTCAGAAAGCGAATAAGTTAACGCCCAGTACTACTGAGCCCAAATCAACACGCATTAAGCAGATTAAAACTAATAAAAAAGAAGCCGTGACCTCGGAGCGTAAAAAACGTGCGGAGCATTTGAAGCCAAGCTCTTCAGGTGATGAGGCTAAAGTTATTCCTTTCAACGCAGTGGAAGCGGATGATCAAGAAGATTACAGCCTACCCACATACGTGCCTGAATTATTTCAGGATCCACCAGAAAAGGATGAGTCATGAGTGCTACCCGGATTCAAGCAGTTTATCGTGATACGGGGGTAGAGGCTTATCGTGATAATCCTTTTATCGAGGCCTTACCACCATTACAAGAGTCAGTGAATAGTGCTGCTGACCTGCCCCCACGATTAGATACAACACTCAGTTAGTAACGTCGGAATCTTCATTCTCAGAATGACCCTTTCTCCAGCCCGCTGCAAATTCAGACGGTGTCTGATAATTCAGCGTGGAGTGCGAGG
>NZ_LNII01000151.1:0-19797 GCF_001463365.1 Enterobacter sp. 50793107
TGATGAGTTCCGCGCCTGATGAACCTCCAGAAAATATACGGCTTCAATGAGCCTTTCCGTTTTACAGGTTCCTCAACAGGCCGGTGGGCCGTTAGTATCATCAATATCAGTATTCGCAAAACCAGATCAGTAATTCTTTAAACCGGTGTATTTCTGCCGTTATGCTACATAAGTTTGCTGTCGTGCCGTTAGGGCCCAGGCTATTCTGGCCAGCTTGTTTGCCAGAGCACAAGTGACGACAAAGTTGCTTTTCCGGCACAGTAAATCCCTGACCCAATCGGCCAATTTGCCAGACTGGTGTTCCAGTTTTTGTATGAATACCCTGGCACATTGAACCAACAAAGTTCGGATCTTTTTATTACCTCGCTTACTAATTCCCAGCAATGTCGTCCTACCTCCCGTGCTGTACTGCCGAGGTACAAGCCCTGTTGCCGCCGCAAAGTCACGGCTGCTGGCGTACTGCTTCCCGTCGCCAATCTCAGTTGAAATAGTACTCGCTGTCAGTGTTCCGACGCAGGGAATGCTCAGCAAGCGCTGTCCAACCTCATCTTCGTCCAACTTTCGTTTCAACTGGGATTCCAAATCTTTAATCTGCTCAACAAGATAGTGATAATGCTGTTGTAATTTCAGCAATAACTGGCTGAGGTAAAGAGGCAAACTATTATCCTCAAGAATGGTACTCAGTCGGCTAATAACGGCAGCTCCTCGGGGAACGCTAATGCCAAATTCCAGCAGAAAAGCATGCATTTGATTGGTTGTTTTTACCTTATCCTGAACCAGGGATTCACGGACACGATGCAGAGCCCGCATTGCCTGCTGAGATTCCGTTCTGGGCTGCACAAAACGCATAGACGGACGCGATGCAGCTTCACAAATAGCTTCGGCGTCGACAAAGTCGTTTTTATTGCTTTTAACGAACGGGCGGACAAATTGTGGTGATATCAGCTTTGGGGAATGCCCCAACTCTTCCAACTTGCGTGCCATAAAGTGAGAACCGCCACAGGCTTCCATTGCGATGGTTGTAGCGGGGCATGTCGCCAAAAATTCGATCAACTTTGGCCGGGTAAATTTTTTACGGTAAACAGCCTTCCCGCGACGATCCTGGCAATGAATATGGAAAGAGTTTTTACCCAGATCGATACCAATGAGCGCAATGTTTTCCATGATAGTTCTCCGAATGAAAGCCTGTCCTCAGCATAATACCGGGAAGGAGGGAGTGACCATCTCATTAAATACAAACCGCGAATACCCCTGAGATAACCACCAACAATAAAGCGTCAGCAGTCACTTTATAACAATAAAACCGGCCACTATGTCCTTCCTGTTCATCAGGAGGGAGGCCTTTCTGTACCTGATACATGGACAAATTATGAAAAGAATCATTACTGTACTGATCGTGTCGTCTGTGTCCTGCCCGGTATTTGCCGGGGCTTATGTCGAAACCCGCGAAGCATACAATACGGCCTCTGAGCTGCACGAGGTGATCCTGCGTGCAGGCTATAACTTCGATATGGGCGCGGGGCTGATGTTCACCAATGCCTATAACGTGGGGAAATGGGATGAGCTTAAGCACAGCTATAACGAAATAGAGGGGTGGTATCCGCTCTTTAAACCCACCGACAAGCTCACCTTCCAGCCCGGCGGATTGATTAACGACAGCAGCGCAGGATCGGGTGGTGCGGTCTATTTAGATACCAATTATAAATTTACGGACGGGTTCAACCTGACGTTCCGCTATCGCTATAACCATAACAATTACGATACGCCGGACTATAACGGGCAGATGGATAAGAACGATACGCATGAGTTTGCTAACTACTGGAATTTCAAAGTGACGGATGCGTTTTTTTATACCTTTGAACCGCACTTTTTCCAGCGGGTGAATGATTACCACAGCAAAAATGGCAAAGATCATCACTGGGAAATTACCAATAAATTCAGCTACAAGATCGACAAAAACTGGCTGCCATATCTTGAACTGCAGTGGCTGGACAGATGGAATGATTACAACCGGGAGCAGTACCGGATTCGCCTGGGATTGCGGTATTCGTTCTAATAAAAAAGCCGCTGAGCAATCAGCGGCTTTTTACTGCCGGGCGGCGCATGCGCTTACCCGGCTAACGGAATGACCGTATTACTCTTCTTTCGCACCGCGCATTGCACGTTTACGATCGTTCTCGGTCAGGTGACGTTTACGGATACGGATAGACAGTGGAGTCACTTCTACCAGTTCGTCGTCATCGATGAATTCCAGAGCCTGCTCCAGCGTCATCTTGATCGGTGGAACCAGAACCGTTGCTTCGTCAGTACCGGACGCACGCATGTTGGTCAGTTTCTTACCGGTCAGGCAGTTTACAGTCAGGTCGTTAGAACGACTGTGAATACCGATGATCTGGCCTTCATACACTTCAGCACCGTGACCCAGGAACAGCTTACCGCGATCCTGCAGACCGAACAGCGCAAACGCAACCGCTTTACCCTGACCGTTAGAGATCAGCACGCCGTTGTTACGCTGGCCCACTTCACCCGGACGTACGTCGTCGTAGTGGCTGAAGGTGGAGTACAGCAGACCAGTACCGGAAGTCATGGTCATGAACTCAGAACGGAAGCCGATCAGGCCACGGCTTGGGATCACGTAGTCGAGACGTACGCGGCCTTTGCCATCTGGATTCATGTTTTTCAGGTCGCCTTTACGCTCACCCAGAGCCTGCATCACAGAACCCTGGTGCTGCTCTTCAACGTCCAGCGTTACGTTTTCGAACGGCTCTTGTTTACGGCCGTCGATTTCGCGGAAGATAACTTTCGGACGGGAAACCGCCATCTCGAAACCTTCACGACGCATGTTTTCGATCAGAACAGACAGGTGCAGTTCACCACGACCGGATACGCGGAAGGCATCAGCGTCTTCCGTTTCTTCAACGCGCAGCGCAACGTTGTGCACCAGCTCTTTGTTCAGGCGGTCAAGGATCTGACGAGAGGTAACGAATTTACCTTCTTTACCACAGAACGGAGAGGTGTTGACGTTGAAGAACATGGTTACAGTTGGTTCATCAACAGACAGGGCTGGCAGCGCTTCCACGTTCTGCGGGTCGCAGATGGTGTCAGAGATGTTCAGCTCGCCCAGACCGGTGATCGCGATGATATCGCCCGCTTCAGCCAGATCGCTGTCGATACGCTCCAGACCCAGGTGAGTCAGCACTTTGCCCACTTTACCGTTACGGGTTTTGCCTTCGCTATCGATGATAGTAACCTGCTGGTTCGGCTTCACTTTACCGCGTTTGATGCGGCCGATACCGATAACGCCAACGTAGTTGTTGTAGTCCAGCTGGGAGATCTGCATCTGCAGAGGACCATCAAGATCAACATCCGGAGCCGGTACGTGATCGACAATCGCCTGATACAGCGGGGTCATGTCTTCCGCCATATCTTCGTGATCCAGACCCGCAATACCATTCAGCGCCGAAGCGTAGATGATAGGGAAGTCCAGCTGCTCGTCGGTCGCGTCAAGGTTAACGAACAGGTCGAACACCTGATCAACAACCCAGTCAGGACGTGCGCCAGGACGGTCAACCTTGTTGATAACAACAATAGGCTTCAGGCCATGGGCAAATGCTTTTTTGGTCACGAAACGCGTTTGCGGCATTGGGCCGTCAAAGGCGTCAACCACCAGCAGCACGGAATCCACCATGGACATCACGCGCTCAACTTCACCACCGAAGTCGGCGTGCCCTGGGGTATCAACGATGTTGATGCGGTAGTCATTCCATTTGATAGCGGTGTTTTTCGCGAGGATGGTAATCCCACGCTCTTTCTCCAAATCGTTGGAGTCCATCACACGCTCTTGAGTTTCGGCACGTGCATCAAACGTACCGGATTGCTGCAGCAGCTTATCAACCAGGGTAGTTTTACCATGGTCAACGTGCGCGATGATGGCGATGTTACGCAAATTTTCGATCACAACTTTGCCTCAGGCATTAGAAATAGCGCGTTATTGTACACGGATTAATCGCACTACAAAACAGGATCACAAACATCCCCCGCAAACAAGTATTGCAGAGATGCTTTGTGATCGCTTTCACGGAGCGTAAAAAGGGCACTTTAACGAAAATTGCACCAATATGGTGCTCAGTGTTCACACTGAAGCACTATACTGGTGCAACATAACCATTGTGGTGCAGCACTTTTGCACTATGGTGCGCATGATAACGCCTTTTTGGGGTGTTTTAAAAGTTGGCACAGATTTCGCTTTATAAAAATACGGCAAAAAGATGGCCTCATAGCCACCTTGATAGAAGTTGAAGACCTCGTTACCACGACGACAATGACCAATCTGGAGAGTTAAGTATGTCCGCTGAACACGTTTTGACGATGCTGAACGAACATGAAGTGAAGTTTGTTGATCTGCGCTTCACCGATACTAAAGGTAAAGAACAGCACGTCACTATTCCTGCTCATCAGGTAAACGCCGAATTCTTTGAAGAAGGCAAAATGTTTGACGGCTCCTCCATTGGTGGCTGGAAAGGCATTAACGAATCTGACATGGTTCTGATGCCAGACGCGACCACGGCGGTCATTGATCCGTTCTTCGAAGAGCCAACCCTGATCATCCGTTGCGATATCCTCGAGCCAGGCACGCTGCAGGGCTACGACCGTGACCCACGCTCCATCGCTAAACGTGCAGAAGAGTACCTGCGTTCTACCGGCATCGCAGACACCGTTCTGTTCGGGCCAGAGCCAGAATTCTTCCTGTTCGATGACATTCGTTTCGGTGCCTCTATCTCTGGCTCCCACGTGGCTATCGACGACATCGAAGGTGCATGGAACTCCTCCACCAAATACGAAGGTGGTAACAAAGGTCACCGTCCTGGCGTGAAAGGCGGTTACTTCCCGGTTCCTCCGGTCGATTCTTCACAGGACATCCGTTCCACCATGTGTCTGGTGATGGAAGAGATGGGCCTGGTAGTTGAAGCTCACCACCACGAAGTGGCGACTGCTGGTCAGAACGAAGTGGCAACCCGCTTCAACACCATGACCAAAAAAGCGGACGAAATTCAGATCTACAAATACGTTGTGCACAACGTTGCACACCGTTTCGGTAAAACCGCGACCTTCATGCCAAAACCAATGTTTGGCGACAACGGTTCCGGTATGCACTGCCACATGTCCCTGTCCAAGAACGGTACCAACCTGTTCTCTGGTGACAAATATGCAGGTCTGTCTGAGCAGGCGCTGTACTACATTGGCGGCGTAATCAAACACGCTAAAGCGATCAACGCCCTGGCGAACCCAACCACCAACTCTTACAAGCGTCTGGTCCCAGGCTACGAAGCACCTGTTATGCTGGCTTACTCAGCGCGTAACCGTTCTGCTTCCATCCGTATCCCGGTGGTGGCTTCTCCTAAAGCGCGTCGTATCGAAGTGCGCTTCCCGGATCCAGCAGCTAACCCATACCTGTGCTTCGCAGCACTGCTGATGGCTGGTCTGGACGGTATCAAGAACAAGATCCACCCAGGCGAAGCGATGGACAAAAACCTGTATGACCTGCCGCCAGAAGAAGCGAAAGAGATCCCACAGGTTGCAGGCTCTCTGGAAGAAGCCCTGCAGGCACTGGACGCTGACCGCGAGTTCCTGACTGCGGGTGGCGTGTTCACTGACGACGCTATCGATGCCTACATCGCCCTGCGTACTGAAGAGAACGACCGCGTGCGCATGACTCCGCATCCGGTTGAATTCGAACTGTACTACAGCGTTTAAGTTACAACGGGTTTCGCGCCACCCTTCAGGCGCGGCCCCGAAAGCTTTTTTTTGTTGCCGTGGAAACTTTCAGCCCATCTCCGGATGGGCTTTTTTCTCCACCAACAACCTGATCTCACGCGCTTTTTACGACGAAAAAGCTATACTGCACTAAATTAGTGCAACCAACTCCAGGAGACTGCTGAATGGCAACTGGCACGCTGCCCGATGCTGGGCAGATCCTCAATTCGTTAATTAACAGCATTTTGCTGGTCGACGACGAGCTGGCTGTTCATTACGCCAACCCGGCGGCGCAGCAACTGCTCGCCCAAAGCGCACGCAAACTGTTTGGCACTCCGCTGCCAGAATTATTGAGCTATTTTTCGCTGAACATTGGCCTGATGCAGGAAAGTCTGCAGGCCGGTCAGGGGTTCACCGATAACGAAGTGACGCTGGTGATCGACGGGCGCTCGCATATTTTGTCGCTTACCGCGCAACGCCTTCCTGAAGGGCTGATCCTGCTCGAAATGGCGCCGATGGACAATCAGCGCCGACTGAGCCAGGAGCAACTTCAGCATGCGCAGCAAATTGCTGCCCGCGATCTGGTGCGGGGCCTGGCGCATGAAATCAAAAACCCACTGGGCGGATTACGCGGGGCGGCGCAGCTGTTAACCAAAGCGCTGCCGGACCCTGCGCTGGCGGAGTATACCAACGTCATCATTGAACAGGCCGACCGTCTGCGTAACCTGGTTGACCGCCTGCTCGGGCCGCAACAGCCGGGTATGCACGTCACCGAAAGCATTCATAAAGTGGCTGAACGGGTGGTGAAGCTCGTCTCAATGGAGCTGCCGGAGAACGTTACGCTGGTGCGTGATTATGACCCCAGCCTGCCGGAACTGGCGCACGATCCGGACCAGATTGAGCAGGTCCTGCTGAATATTGTGCGTAATGCGCTGCAGGCTCTGGGACCGGAAGGCGGCGAAATCATTTTGCGTACCCGTACCGCATTCCAGCTCACCTTGCATGGCGTGCGCTATCGGCTGGCGGCACGCATCGACGTTGAGGACAACGGGCCGGGGATCCCATCTCATCTGCAGGACACCCTGTTCTACCCGATGGTCAGCGGTCGCGAAGGCGGTACCGGGCTGGGATTATCCATTGCCCGCAGTTTGATCGATCAACACTCTGGAAAAATTGAATTTACCAGTTGGCCGGGACATACCGAGTTTTCGGTTTTCCTGCCGATTAAAAAATAAAGGTGACGTTTATGCAACGAGGGATAGTCTGGGTAGTCGATGACGATAGCTCCATCCGTTGGGTGCTTGAACGCGCGCTCACAGGGGCGGGATTAAGCTGCACGACGTTTGAGAGCGGCAGCGAAGTGCTCGACGCACTCACCACCAAAACGCCGGATGTTCTGCTGTCGGATATTCGTATGCCGGGTATGGACGGGCTGGCGCTTTTAAAGCAGATCAAACAACGCCACCCTATGCTTCCGGTCATCATAATGACGGCACACTCCGATCTGGATGCCGCCGTTAGCGCCTATCAGCAAGGGGCATTCGACTACCTGCCCAAGCCATTTGATATCGACGAAGCGGTCGCGCTGGTTGAGCGCGCCATAAGCCATTACCAAGAGCAGCAACAGCCCCGTAATGCGCCCGATTTCGGCCCTACCACGGACATCATTGGCGAAGCACCGGCTATGCAGGATGTGTTTCGCATTATTGGCCGTCTGTCGCGTTCATCCATCAGCGTACTGATCAATGGCGAATCGGGCACCGGTAAAGAGCTGGTCGCGCACGCCTTACATCGCCATAGCCCGCGGGCAAAAGCGCCGTTTATCGCCCTGAATATGGCGGCTATCCCGAAAGATTTGATTGAATCCGAACTGTTCGGCCATGAAAAAGGCGCCTTTACCGGGGCGAATACCATTCGTCAGGGCCGCTTCGAACAGGCTGACGGGGGGACGTTATTCCTGGATGAAATTGGCGATATGCCGCTGGATGTTCAGACCCGTCTTCTGCGCGTGCTGGCTGACGGACAGTTTTATCGCGTAGGCGGTTATGCGCCGGTGAAAGTGGATGTACGCATTATTGCCGCGACGCACCAGAACCTGGAGCAACGCGTGCAGGAGGGAAAATTCCGTGAGGATTTATTCCATCGCCTGAACGTCATCCGCGTCCATCTACCGCCGCTACGTGAACGTCGCGAAGATATCCCTCGCCTGGCGCGTCACTTCCTGCAGGTCGCCGCGCGTGAACTGGGCGTAGAAGCCAAACAGCTTCACCCGGAAACCGATGCCGCCCTCACCCGCCTGGCCTGGCCGGGTAACGTGCGTCAGCTGGAAAATACCTGTCGCTGGCTCACCGTCATGGCCGCCGGACAGGAGGTCTTGATTCAGGATCTGCCGGCCGAGCTGTTTGAAGCAACTGCCCCTGAAAGCAGTACGGGCCATGCGCTGCCGGACAGCTGGGCGACGCTGCTGGCGCAGTGGGCCGATCGCGCGCTGCGTTCCGGTCATCAAAATTTGCTCTCTGAGGCGCAGCCGGAGATGGAACGCACGCTGTTAACCACCGCGCTTCGTCATACGCAGGGCCATAAACAGGAAGCAGCCCGCCTGCTGGGGTGGGGACGTAATACCCTGACGCGTAAGCTTAAAGAGCTGGGAATGGAGTAATCTGCACCGCTGTGTAAAGATTACTAATTGAGCGCAAATTGCCGTTATTTTGCGCTTTACTGTGTCGATGAGTTTTGTATGATCGTGCCCGGAAATTGGGGGTGAACATCATGCTGGAAACATTAGTACATATGCTCTCTAGCGGAGCCGCAGAAAGCCACACGCCGCAAACCGCAGTTGCTGCAGTGTTGTGTGCGGCGCTGGTTGGTCTGTTTAGCTAGCGGGTAAAAATGTAAAAGCCGGGTGGCGGCTTCGCCTTACCCGGCCTACGTTTCATGCTTTTGCGGCTTAAATCACCCGCGAGAACTGCTGCATACGCGCTTTCTGCCGAAGGTAAGCGTCAAAGCACATGCAGATATTACGAATCAATAAACGTCCTTTCGGCGTGACCTCAATCGCATTCTCCGACACATCCACCAGCCCGTCCTTCGCAAGCGGTGCCAGCAGCTTCAGGTCTTCTGCAAAATAATCGCTGAAGTGCAGATCCCACTGCGACTCAACGTCGCTGAAATCGAGACGGAAGTTGCAAATAAGCGCCTTAATCACATCACGACGAATGCAGTCGTCACGTGTTAACGCGATGCCGCGCCACAGCGCGTTGCCCTTTTCATCCACCTGCTGATAGTAGAGCTTCAACTCTTTCTGGTTTTGCGCGTAGCAATCGCCAATCATGCTGATGGCGGAAACGCCCATCCCCAGCAAATCGGTATCGCCCTGGGTGGTATAGCCCTGGAAATTACGGTGCAGTACCCCTTCGCGCTGAGCAACAGCCAGCTCGTCATCCGGACGGGCAAAGTGATCCATACCGATAAACTGATAGCCGGTCTCGGTCAGCGAGGTAATGGTTTCCTGGAGAATATCCAGTTTCTGTTGAGCAGAAGGCAGATCGGCATCTTTGATTTTGCGCTGCGCGGCAAAGAGCGTCGGCAGATGCGCATAGTTGAACACGCTCAGGCGGTCCGGGTTAAGTTCAGCCACGCGTTTCAGCGTAAAAGCAAAGCTCTCCGGCGTCTGCTTTGGCAGGCCGTAAATCAGATCGATATTGGTTGAGGTGAAACCAATTTCACGCGCATGGTTGAGTAAGGCAAAGATAAATTCTTCGTCCTGTTCACGGTTCACCAGACGCTGGACCTCTTTATTGAAGTCCTGAACGCCCATACTCAGGCGATTGAAGCCTTCGGCACGTAAATGATCCAGCACATCCAGCTCAATTTCACGCGGATCGACCTCGATCGAGATTTCGGCGTCGTCATTAAAATGGAAATTGCTGCGAAGAAGCGCCATCAAACGGCTGATCTGCGCTTTATTCAGATAGGTTGGCGTACCGCCGCCCCAGTGAAGCTGGCTGACATGACGGCCAGTAAACAACGGCGCGCGATGCAAAATTTCCTGCTCCAGCGCATCCAGATACTGATCGGCTTTATGCTGCTGACGGGTGACAATTTTATTGCAGCCGCAGAAGTAGCAGAGCTTATGGCAGAACGGAATATGGACGTAGAGCGACAGCGGGCGCTCTGGATAGCGCGCGACGGCCTGCTGAAAATCACCCTCACCGAAGGCATCGGAGAACTCCAGCGCGGTGGGGTATGAGGTATAACGCGGCCCGGAATAGTTATATTTCTGGATCAGGGCCAAATCCCAGTCGATAGATGGTACAGACATGCTCACTCCTTCCGTTGGTGTCGCGTTCGTATACGGCGGCCCGTTTTGGCCCCGTTGCGGACCATCATTCGGGTGCGCAGCCACTTCTGTCGCCGCGACAACCGCCGTAGTTTAACGAATAACCACACCAGATAACATATAACCGGAAGGGTTATAAGCAGGACTATCGTTCCTGCCGGGTGCAAATGTTAGTTTCCACCCTTCAGAAGACGCATCATATCTTCCTGCTTTTCGTCTTCTTCTTCATCTTCGTCATCGTCGTATGACAGGCCCAGCTTCTGCATCAGTTCGTCGATGCGATCCAGTTTGGCATCCACCCATGACTGCTCTTCAGCGGTCAGGGTTTCACCCTCTTCAAGACGTTCCAGCAGCGCGTCCAGGCGCTCATCGTTCTCCAGCAAATCCAGCTCAGCCTGCGGTGAAAGCATAGGTTTCTCGCTCTTTGGTTTGTGCTGCTTAGTGACCGGGGTGTCTGTCACGCCCAGTGGAATGGGAGTTTTACTGCCGATACGTGGATCTTTCTGCGGCTTATTTTTAGCAGAAGCGCCAGATGCACCGCCACCGTTTGCACGGCTACCCGCAGCATGACCGCGATGTTTTTTTTCGCGTTTGCGATCGCGCGCTTCCTGGTTCAGTTCTTCGCGCGTTTTGCGGCGTGCTTTGGCAGGGCGTTTCGCGCCCGCTGCGGAGGTCGGTTTTTTCATGATGTTTTATCTTTAAGTCGTTTTCTTCAGTATAGAATTGCGGCGAAATCTAGCAGAAAGCAAGCAAAGAAAAAAGGCGACAGAGCAATCTGTCGCCTTTTTTCCTGACTCATAACCCTTAACGGGTCAGACATTCCGTGTTTGCCTACAACAAACCCTGTTTATCCGTTGGCTGATACCGTCCGTGATACGGTTCCTTTTCCTGTTAAAACGCCTCCAGGCGCTGGTCATCCTGACAATCCTGCGTCTTCGCCTCCTGGCGCTCCTGACCCTTATCCCTAAGTCATTATCCTGTTGGCATCCCCGCCTTGACGCACACTTTACCTTGTTCATTTAAACTAACAAGCAACGAAAGGGTACAAAAACGGATTTTCAGATAATCACTCAATATTAATCTTATGATTTAAAACAGTTTGTATTTTTTTACACCTGCGATTTCTCTGAAATTTCTCATAACATCTATAGCCGATGTCTCACATCGGCCAGGGCTTAAGCCTACAGACCAGGTGCAATCAAAAAAGCCTTTTGCCTGCATTCAGGTATAATCCCCCGCAGATTACGATTTTTGGAGACGACCACGTGACTACCTGGAACTACCAACAGACGCATTTTGTCACCAGTGCGCCCGATATTCGCCACCTGCCCTCTGATACCGGCATCGAAGTGGCCTTTGCTGGCCGCTCGAATGCGGGGAAATCCAGCGCACTGAATACGCTGACCAATCAGAAGAACCTGGCGCGTACCTCAAAAACACCTGGCCGTACCCAGCTGATTAACCTGTTTGAAGTGGCCGAAGGCAAACGCCTGGTCGATTTACCGGGGTACGGTTACGCGCAGGTACCAGAAGAGATGAAGATCAAGTGGCAGCGCGCGCTGGGTGAATACCTGGAAAAGCGCATGTGCCTGAAAGGCCTGGTGGTGCTGATGGATATTCGCCACCCGCTGAAAGACCTTGATCAGCAGATGATCGACTGGGCTGTGGCAAGCGATATTGCCGTTCTGGTGCTGCTGACAAAAGCGGATAAGCTGGCGAGCGGCGCGCGTAAAGCGCAGGTGAATATGGTTCGTGAAGCGGTACTGGCATTCAACGGAGATGTGCAGGTTGAAGCGTTCTCCTCGCTGAAAAAGCAGGGTGTGGATAAGCTGCGTCAGAAACTCGACAGCTGGTTCAGTGAGCTGGAGCCCGCAACAGAAGCGGAAGAAGAGTAATACCGTGCGCGGCCATGGCCGCGCTTTTTTTTGTCCGAAATTTTCTTTGCCGCAATAAAAAACGCCCCAGTCATTACTGACTGGGGCGGCTAAAATATTCAGCCAAATCCGATTACGTGAAGTAAAAGGTCTGAAAGATAGAACATCTTACCTCTGTACCCTACGCCGCTAACTCTACCCCTTTTTTTGCTGCAGAAAAAGCACTTTTTGTAGTTTTTTTTCATTCTTTACATAGGGAATTCTAATGATCGTCACAAAACGCACGTCGTTATGTTGCTAACTTACATAAAAAGCGCGTTATTCGCCGAACCATTAGTGAGCCTGATCCCAGTTTTCACCACTTCCCACTTCCACCAGCAACGGCACATCGAGTTTCATGCTGTTTTCCATCAGTTCGTGGATCGTCTTCGACACGCTATCGAGATCGTCTTTGTGCACTTCGAACACCAGTTCATCGTGTACCTGCATGATCATTTTCACGCGCGGTTTCTCTTTTTCCAGCCAGGCATCCACGGCGATCATCGCGCGCTTGATGATGTCAGCTGCGGTTCCCTGCATCGGGGCGTTGATTGCAGCACGTTCTGCCCCGGCACGGCGCGCCGCGTTGCTGGATTTAATGTCGGGTAAGTAGAGACGACGACCGTCCAGGGTTTCAACGTAGCCTTTTTCCTTCGCCTGCGCGCGGGTGCGTTCCATATATTCCAGTACACCCGGATATCGCTCGAAGTAGAGATCCATATACTTCTGCGACTCTTTACGCGGAATATTGAGCTGGCGTGAAAGACCGAAGGCGCTCATGCCGTAAATCAGGCCGAAGTTGATTGCTTTCGCGCTGCGGCGTTGCTCGTTTGTCACGCTGTCCAGCGGCAGACCAAAGACTTCCGCAGCGGTTGCCCGGTGGATGTCCTTCCCTTCGGCAAAGGCCGTCAACAGGCCCTTATCACGCGAGAGGTGCGCCATAATGCGCAGCTCGATTTGCGAGTAGTCAGCAGAAACAATCAGATAGTCATCAGGTGCAATAAACGCCTGACGAATGCGACGCCCTTCTTCATTTCGTACCGGAATGTTCTGCAGGTTCGGATCGGTCGAGGAGAGACGTCCGGTGGCCGCCACAGCCTGATGGTATGAAGTATGCACACGACCCGTTTTCGGGTTGATCATCAGCGGCAGCTTATCGGTGTAAGTCGATTTCAGCTTTGCCAGACCACGGTACTCCAGAATGACTTTGGGCAGCGGATAATCCAGCGCCAGCTCCTCCAGCACCTCTTCAGAGGTGGACGGTGCGCCGCCAGGGGTTTTCTTCAGCGGTTTGATCCCCTGCTTTTCAAACAGAATGGTTTGCAGCTGTTTTGGCGATGAGAGGTTAAACGGCTCACCGGCAAGCTCATGCGCCTTTTGCTCCAGTTCGGTCAGACGCTGGGCGAGTTCGCCCGAGTGGTTATGCAGTACCGTCGGATCGATTTTTACGCCGTTGCGCTCGATGCGTGAAAGAACAGGTACCAGCGGCATCTCAATGTTCTGAAACACATTCAGCGGCCCTTCGTGCTTCTGCAGTTTTGGCCACATCTTCAGGTGCAGCTGCAGCGTGACGTCGGCATCTTCTGCCGCATAGCGTCCCGCCTCTTCCAGCGCTATCTGGTTAAAGGTGAGTTGATTTTTGCCTTTACCGGCAATCTCTTCAAACGTGATGGTTTTGTGCTTCAACCAGCGGTCAGACAGGGAGTCCATATCATGACGACCTGCTACGCTGTCCAGAATGTAGGATTCCAGCATGGTATCAAACGCGATACCGCGCAGCTCAATACCGTAGTTTTGCAGAATACCGCGATCGTATTTGAGGTTTTGCCCCACCTTCAACGCATTGTCGTCTTCCAGAATCGGCTTCAGCAGTTCCAGTACGCGTTCGCGAGAGAGTTGCTCCGGTGCGTCCAGGTAATCGTGCGCGACGGGAACATAGGCAGCGATACCCGGCTCTGTCGCAAAGGACAGGCCCACCATATTGGCGGTAATGTTATCCAGGCTGTCGGTTTCCGTGTCGAAAGCAAACACCGGTGCTTTTTTCAGTTTCTCGATCCAGGCAACCAGCTGTGACTCTTCAAGAATGGTTTCGTAGTGCTCAAAAGAGAGCGCTGCGGCTTCTTCTTCAGCCTGATCGTCGGCATCAATGACAATCGTCTCTTTTGGCTTCGCAGCCGGTTTGGCGCCTTTTGCCTGCAGCCATTTACCGGCTTCCACGTCGGTGGTCCAGCGCTTAAATTCGTATTTCTTAAACAGGCTCAGCAGGTCATCCGCAGACGGTTGTTGCACCTCAAGCTGCTCACATCCCAGTTCCAGCTCAACATCGGTTTTAATCGTCGCCAGCTTATAGGAGAGATAAGCCACCTCTTTATTCTCTTCCAGCTTCCCGGCCATGGTTTTTGCGCCACGGAAGGAGAGCCCGGCGATTTTGTCAGACTCTGCATACAGCGTATCCAGCCCGCCCAGTCCCTGAAGGAGTGCCTGTGCCGTTTTTTCGCCAACGCCTGGCACGCCTGGGATGTTATCCGATGAGTCGCCCATCAACGCGAGGAAATCGATAATCAACTCTGGCGGCACGCCATATTTTGCGACCACCTCTTCAGGGCCGAGGATGGTGTTGGTCATGGTGTTAATCAGGGTGATCCCTGGCGTCACCAGCTGCGCCATATCTTTATCACCAGTACTGATGAGAACCGGACGGCCCATTTTTTCGGCTTCACGCGCCAGGGTGCCAATGACGTCATCCGCTTCCACACCAGAAACCGCCAGCAGTGGCAGCCCCATCGCTTTCACCATCGCGTGCAGCGGCTCAATCTGCGCACGCAGATCGTCAGGCATTGGCGGACGGTGAGATTTGTAATGCTCAAATAACTCGTCGCGGAAAGTTTTGCCTTTCGCATCAAAAACGACTGCCGCGTGGGTTGGCTGATACTGAAGGATCAGGCTACGCAGCATGTTAAGTACACCGTACATCGCGCCGGTGGGTTCTCCTGCGCTATTGGTCAGAGGAGGAAACGCATGATACGCCCGATACAGGTAAGAAGAGCCGTCGACGAGAATAAGAGGGTTTTCTGGGATCTGAACCATAATGTCCGTGCCTTTAATCAATTTATGACTAAAGGATGCCACAGAAGGATGAAAACATCAGTTATTAGCGCCTGATACAGGAAAAGATTTTACGATCGTGAGGATCGCTCGCAAAATTCAAACTGTGGATAAGTTTGTGAATACTTTCACTTCATATGACTAACAAAGGCAAAAAAAGCGTAAAGACACATAATTATAATTTATTTATCAATTAGTTATATAAGGACAGTGATTTACATTGCTAGCTAATGAGAATATAGCATATGTGGATATATGCCCGGTTTGCTGCGTAATAGTAGTGAAATCTTCTGCAGCGAGATGCTGCCTGTCAACTCTCCGTATGAAAGCCCCATTATTTTGTCTGATTTCTGATAAAATCAGCGCCCTGCACCGGATAGTCGGTCGCTAACTTACAGCTAACCATTTGAAAAAGCTCATCATGTCGAGATTGCTCGCTGCAATAACATTACTGTTAAGCATCATTTTAACTATTCTGGTAACGATCGCCTGTTCTGTACCGATCATCATCGCCGGGATAATTAAACTGCTGTTACCTTTGCCTACGGTTTGGCGAGCCGTGTCGGCGTTTTGTAATTTCATGATGTACTGCTGGTGCGAAGGGTTGGCCATCCTGCTGCGCCTGAATCCTCACCTGAAGTGGGACGTTGAGGGTCTGGAAAGACTCAACAAAAAGAACTGGTATCTGCTGATCTGTAATCATCACAGCTGGGCCGACATCGTGGTGTTATGTGTGCTGTTCCGTAAGCATATCCCGATGAACAAATACTTCCTGAAGCAACAGCTGGCCTGGGTACCGTTTATCGGCCTGGCCTGCTGGGCGCTGGATATGCCGTTTATGAAACGCTATTCGCGCAGCTATTTGATTCGCCACCCGGAGCGGCGGGGTAAGGATGTGGAAACGACGCGTCGTTCCTGCGAGAAGTTTCGCGCACATCCGACAACGATTGTGAATTTTGTCGAAGGCTCGCGGTTTACAGAAGAGAAGCGTCTTCAGACTCGCTCCCCTTATCAGAACCTGCTGCCACCCAAGGCGGCGGGTATTGCCATGGCGCTTAACGTGCTGGGGGCACAGTTCGATAAATTACTGAACGTGACGCTCTGCTATCCGGAAAACGATAAGACGCCTTTCTTCGATATGCTCAGCGGCAAGCTGACGCGTATCGTGGTTCGTGTCGATCTGGTGCCAATTGATACCGAACTGCATGGGGATTACGTTAACGATAAGAACTTCAAACGTCGTTTCCAGCTTTGGCTTAATACGCTCTGGAAAGAGAAAGATGAGCAGATAGAGAACATCAAAGCTTCAAACAAAAACGCCGGTCATTGACCGGCGTTTTTATATCATTGGGTTTACTTCTTCTCGACCAAGTATTTCACGGTGTCTGCGTACTGCTGTACGAAGATATCCATGCTGCTGGTGTCCATGCCCTGCATGTTCAGCTGATATTTGCCGTTAACATACATCGCCGGAACGCCCTGGAGCTGCAGATCGGCTGCGGCTTTTTCCTGTTGAGCAACCAGCGATTTCACGACAAAGCTGTTCCACGCGGCGTCGTAGTCTTCACCTTTCACGCCTGCGTCAACGAACACTTTACGAATATCTGCTGCGGTCTGGACGGTCTGGGTTTTCTGCACCGCTTCAAACATAGGGGAGGTGATCTTATCTTCCACACCCAGCGCAATCGCAACCGCCCACGCCTGGGTCAGGTCTTTACCCAATGGGCCCAGGAACTCAACGTGGTATTTGGTCATTTTGGTGCCTTCCGGCAGCTTTTTCTTCACGTTGTCAGCAACATGCAGCACCTGCTCAAACTCATAGCAGTGTGGGCAATAGAACGAGAAGAACTCGAGAACCTGTGGCTCGCCAGCGACGGGCTTGTCCAGCGTGATGTACTGTTTGCCGTCGGTAAACTGTGCAGCAGAAGCGCTAAATGCCAGAATCATACCTGCCAGCGCCAGCCAAATTTTTTTCATGATTAACTCTCTCCTGGGTGTGTCCAATTAATACATCGGCGTTAGTTGCAGTGGGGGTTCCTGAAGAACCTTAACCTGCTCAGTAAATGTGGATATCTGGCTGCGCCAGTAATCCTCTCCGGTAAGCCACGGGAAATTACGAGGAAATGCGGGATCATCCCAACGCCTGATTAACCATGCGAGATAATAAACAAAACGCATCGCACGTAAAGGTTCTATCAGGGCAATTTCGTCTGAATTAAAAGGGCTAAACTCTTCATAGGCTTCAATAATCGTTTCAAGCTGCATACGTTGCTCGGCTTTGTCGCCGTTGAGCAACATCCACAAATCCTGCACTGCAGGCCCCATCCTCGCATCATCGAGGTCAACAAACAGAGGGCCATCGCGCCAGAGAATATTCCCGGCATGACAATCACCATGCAAACGCAGGACAGAAATATCATCGCGCCAGCAGGCTTTTACCGCCCCAATAAGTTTATCCGTCGCGCTGAGAAACGCGTCCTTTAACGCAGAGGGAATAAACGCTGAGGTTTCGAAGACCTGGCGGGGTTCAATAAGGTATTCCTGAATTCCGATAGTCGGGCGGGCAATAAACGACGTTTTGCGTCCCGTCTGGTGGATGCGCCCCAGATAGCGGGCGACCCACTCCATTTGGTCGATATTATCCGCTTCAAACTGGCGGCCACCCAGACTGGGAAATACGGCGTAATAGAACCCTTCGTGCGTAAGGAGCGTTTGGTTATTGAATTTTATCGGTGCGGCAACAGGAACTTCATCATTCAGTAAATCGTGAGCAAACTGATGCTCTTCCTGAATTTGTTCAGCGGACCAGCGCTTGGGGCGATAGAACTTAACAACGAAGCGCTGACGATCCTCGTCCTGGAATTGATAGACGCGGTTTTCGTAGCTATTTAGCGGGGTTAGCCCGGAATCCACCCGAATACCCTGCTCAAACAGCGCATCCATAATGGTATCCGGGTGTAATGTCTGGAAAGTAAAAGCCTGGTCGTTCATCCGATCATCCGGAAATTATACGAATGATTCAGGATATCATCTTGTAGCGATTTCGGTGCCGCCGCTTACAAGCTTTTACTCTTTAATTACGCCTCGGGCGCGCAGCAATGCGGTTTTAAAATCTTCCTCATAATCTTTCTGAATACCAGGAATAACAGCATCTTTGGCAGTGTCACGCATTTTGAGGTGATAGATCAGGATGTCGTCAGAAAGGTCTGTCAGTTCACCTTCAAAACCTGACTCTTTCGCCAGTTTCTGTAAAAATTGCATCAGATTCAGCTCTGGCTCTTTTTGCCAGGCTGGCTGGAGGAGTTCAATGACTTCATTCAGACGTTTACATTTCATGGTGGTGCTCCTTTCATTTAGAGTGACACGTTAGCAGGGTCAATCCCACAATAAAAGAGGCGATATTCGTGAATCCGGGTCAGGAAATCATCGGAGTGGTTCTGGCGGGTGGCAGGGCAACGCGCATGGCGGGAAAAGATAAGGGGCTTCAGCAGCTTAACGGTAAGCCACTTTGGCAGCATGTTGCTGACACGCTTGCAGATCAGGTTGCGGCAATGGCCATCAGTGCCAATCGCCATATCGATATTTATCAGCGCAGCGGATACCCCGTTTATCAGGATACTCTTGGGGATTACCCAGGACCGTTGGCCGGCATGCTCTCGGTCATGCAGCAGTCTGAGGCAGAGTGGTTTGTTTTCTGCCCGTGTGATACGCCGTTTATTCCCTCCTGCCTTGTCGAGCGTCTCGTGCAATTTCGTGATGGTGCACCGGTTGTCTGGGTGCATGACGGTGAGCGCGACCATCCTGCTATTACGCTGATTCATAGATCATTAGTTCCAGCGCTGCAGGATTACCTGACGGCGGGAGAGCGAAGAGTCATGGTGTTTATGCGTCAGTCAGGCGGCCATTCCGTTGATTTTAGCGACTGGAAGTCTGCATTTGTGAACGTGAATACGACGGAAGATTTACAGACCATGCAGGAGAAAAAATGACGCCTGTTTTAGCTATCGCCGCCTGGAGTGGTACCGGGAAAACGACGCTGCTCAAAAAGCTGATACCCGCACTTTGTGCCAGAGGCATCCGCCCTGGGCTGATTAAGCATACCCACCACAATATGGACGTCGATAAACCGGGTAAAGACAGCTATGAACTGCGTAAGGCAGGTGCCGCGCAAACCATGGTGGCAAGTCGTGAGCGGTGGGCATTAATGACGGAAACGCCCGATGAAGCACCGCTGGATCTCGCGTATCTGGTCAGTCGGATGGATCACTCCACGCTTGATCTGGTGCTGGTTGAGGGGTTTAAGCATGAGGCCGTTGCAAAGATCCTGCTGTTCAGAAACGATGCCGGGCATGATGTTAGCGAGTTAACGCTGGATGAGCATGTCATTGCGGTGGCCAGCGATGTCGCTCTCGATGTTGAGGTTCCGGTGCTGGATTTAAATGATGAGGATAAGATTGCTGAGTTTATTGTGGGGTGGTGTGCGGTCTGATGCCCTCTCCCGCAGGAAGAGGGCGAAAAACAAAAGTAAAAAACCCCGCACCTTACGGTACGGGGTTCTTCTTATTTGATGCCTGGCAGTTCCCTACTCTCACATGGGGAGACCCCACACTACCATCGGCGCTACGGCGTTTCACTTCTGAGTTCGGCATGGGGTCAGGTGGGACCACCGCGCTAAAGCCGCCAGGC
>NZ_LNII01000152.1:0-3328 GCF_001463365.1 Enterobacter sp. 50793107
AATGTCCAAGGGCAGTTAGTAAGACGCATCAAATAGACCCGCTCCGGCGGGTTTTTTATCGGCCATACCTCAGCAACTTCACAGAGGTTGCTTAGTTATGACAACCGGCGGCCATCCACCGCCCATTAGCGCAGAAGTCTTTGTTAACGTTCAGCGGCGCGGCTTAAGCGCGGAGATGATTATGAGCCTTATAAAATTAACGCAGCAAAAAATTGCACTTGAGTCCGAGTTAGTGGCACTCAAGAAGAATTTCACCAACGAGTCCGCGCGCATTAGTAAAGAAATGGCGAGCGTATTGGAAAAGCTAAATTTTGTTAATTCCGGCCTAGATGACCAAAAGGTCAGCCACGGGATGCGTATTGTCTACTTTGGGAACCCTAAAGAAAGCTCTGAACGTCGAGCCTGCATTAGTGACGCAATCTCAGATATAGCCACCGGATTCTCACGTCTGAGAAAAGAATATCTTGGCACAAAGAACTATGCGCATTGGTCTGATCAAAGAATCTCCTGTTCTTACGGGTGCTGCCCTTCGCATGGCAGCGTCTGCTTTGAGGTTGGCCTAACCCGACAGGCGCGTGAAAAGGCAAGCGAGCACGGTCTTGATGATTATGATGCTGAGTGCGCGATTTATTGCCTTATGAATGTCGACGCTATTAATGCAGCGAAAGCAGAAGCTCGGGAGGTCTCATGAAAGTCACCCACAACGGCAAGCAGTACACCGCCAAAAAGCTCAACGATAACGAGTGGCAACTGACGTCGCTATCGGCACCGCGGGAAAAACTGGTGCTGAACCGCTGGCAGATGCATATCGCTGGCCTCCTGGAACAGGTTGAGGTGAAGGTATGATTGGAATGCACTACGGCACCGCATCAGTGCCACGTAGCGAGGTTTTACCGGGCACAATGCTGCAACACCACGGCAAAACTTATCGCGCCTCTGCGAACGTTGAGAAAGGCCTGTACGCCTTCAACATCTTCGAAAAAACCATCATCAAAAGTGATTCCGTCGTTGTGCTGCTGAATGAGCGCGGCGAGCCAATGGTTCACTGATACCAACCACCCTGTTCAACCGATCGGCCTGGCTCAATGCGGGCGGGATCTGCACATCCAAATTTCAGGAGTTCAGCCATGAACGCATACCTCACTTACGACCGAATCGAAGATCGGCGCTGGGTTGAGCAGCAGCTCACCGACGAGAAGGAGAAATGGATCGACGACCGGGCGAAAGAACTGATCGCCATGTTCCCTTCGAAACCTCTGGAAATGAGCAGCTTGTTCCTGCCCAAGGAAGCACAGTTTGCGCTTATCGGAGAAAAGGCCGAAGAGGCATACAACGAATACATTTCGGCCTGCGCATATGCACGCGCCGAAGAAGAATGGCAGCGCCAAGCGCCCTGCCCGTTTTAAGGAGTGATTATGAGCTTCGATCTGATTCAGTTCGTTAAGGAGCAGGAGCCGCTGTTTGTCAGTGCCCTAACCGACCAGTCTCTGACATGGGCAAAGGAATGCCAGTTCGCTATCCAGTTATTCCAGCGCAATCAAAAACTGGCAGAAACGGCGATTGCCAACCCCACCAGCGCCCAGAACGCGATTATCAACGTTGCAGCTGTCGGCATTAGCCTGAACCCTGCCAGCAAACTGGCTTATCTGGTTCCGCGCGACGGTATGGTCTGCCTCGATATCAGCTATATGGGTCTTCTGCACATCGCTCAGTCGGCTGGCGTCATCAAGTGGGGTCAGTGCAAGCTCGTTCATGCCAGCGACGACTACGAGACGCTAGGTCTCGATAAGGCGCCAGCTCACAAATACAACCCATTTGCTACACCTGACGATCGCGGCGCCGTTATCGGTGGCTACTGCACAGTTAAAACCGCTGATGGCGACTATCTCACTGAAGAGATGAGTCTCGCTGAGATAGAAGAAATCAGGAAAGTGAGCAAAGCGGGAACATCACCAAAAGGCCCATGGGTCAACTTCTGGTCTGAGATGGCTAGGAAGACGATCGTCAAAAGAGCATATAAATACTGGCCGCGTGCTGACCGTCTGGATAATGCCGTCGATGTGCTCAACGAGAGTGAAGGCATATACATGGAGCCAGTTATGCCCTACACCCCTGAAAGCGAAATCATCCAGTCGGAAGAAAACGCAAAACAGGAACTTATCAACACCATCCAGTCACTATGTGATGACATGAAGCAGGCGAAAAATATGCATGCTCTCAAAACTCACTTCCAGGCAGCTTACAAAATGACGGTCGGAATGCAGCTTCAACAAGAGGTTCAGGCCGTCTATGCCAAGTGCAAAGCAAAATTCGAAGAGGTTACGCAATGACAGCTCTTTACCAGATCGCCAATGATTTCGCAAAGCTGACTGATTCAGGCATGGAGCCTGAAATGATAGCCGACACCCTTGATGGCATTGAGTGGGAGCTGGAAGCAAAGGTCGAGCAGATCCTTGCTGTCTGCAAAAACGAATCTGCTTATGCCGAGGCGCTGAAAGAAGAAAGCAAGCGTCTTGCAGAGCGCGCAAAAGCCGCAGAAAACCGTGTGTCGAGCATGAAAGATTATGTGGCCACCTCCCTCGAAACAGCAGGAAAGAAATCACTGAAGGCAGGCATTCATCAGGTAACGGTTCGCGCGCCTTCCAAGTCAGTAGAGATTACAGATGCCAGCGCACTTCCTCCTGAATTCGTCGAATACGAGACGAGCATCAAGCCAGACAAATTGGCTATCAAACACCAAATAGAAGCTGGCGTGGATGTACCTGGCGCGCAAATAAAACTCGGCAAACCTTCACTCATTATCAAGTAGGTGGAGCCATGAAACGCACACCCTTCTACCGCAGGCCCGGGCGAACCGGGCAATTCTCCGGCCTCCGTGAACGCGTTATCTGGATGATTCAGACGCGCGGCCGCCCGGTCACCGGCAGCGAAATCGCTGAGAAGTTTGGCGTAACGCTCATCGAATTTAACCGGGTCGCCAACGGCATCACTCGCGGCACCGGACAGATAGCTCAGATAGTTGAGTCGGAAAAATGGCTCAACGAGGACGGCATCTGCGACCGGACTTTCGACCTGGTCACGAAGCCAAAGGTCGTAACGCCACAGGGTAAATCGCGGCTGTTCACCCGGCGCGCCATAGAGCAATCGCAGGAAGGTAGGCGGCAGGAGTGCATTGAACGTGCCGCCCGCCGTCGCCGACTGATTGCTCAGGGCCTCTACATCGACGAAATGGAGTCCATCCTATGACTCACGCTCACGACGACATCAGGGTTGGCACACTGTGCCTTCCCTTCATTGGTAACGGCTGGCTAATGCCATGGGGTGAAGT
>NZ_LNII01000153.1:0-4799 GCF_001463365.1 Enterobacter sp. 50793107
GCTTCGGCTTCGCGGAGAATACTGATGATCTGTTCGTCGGAAAAACGCTTCTTCATGGGGATGTCCTCATGTGGCTTATGAAGACATTACTAACATCGGGGTGTACTAATCAACGGGGAGCAGGTCACCGTAGCTTTCATTTATAGAAATCGTCGTTAGATTGTCGCAGCATGTGCACGTTCCGACTATTTGCTCAGGAAGCATCGCCATACCTTGGCCTAGGTAAAGAAGATCAGACTCGTAGCCACATCGGTGGCAACTGAGCTTGTACGCAATGCCCATCTGGTTGTCTCACCTGAATCGTAACGTCAGAGCTATTCATCCATCCATTCGGCATCAATGTATGCCACTAAGCCGACCAGCTGACCGTTTGGACTGAAGTATGTTGCCTGCACCCCACTTGACATCTCATCAATACCACCGCACTGCGCTAGGCGCCGGTCCCACTTGCCCACAGAAGCGTCAGGATCGGCTGAGTTCCCCAAGACCCTTGTGAGCCATGCCTCCTTTAACTCAACCTCTCGAATGATTGCGTCGGCCAGCTCCTCCGCGTTATCTAGTTCGACATAGTCTGGAATTCGGACGTACGTTCTGAACACAGCTGGATACTTACTTGGGCGATTGTCATACATGACATCAACAATGTACCCGTTTGTGTAACCGTCTCTTGGAGGTTCGTATGACACTAGTGGTTCCCCTCAGCTTGCGACTAGATGTTGAGGCCTAACATTTTATTAGAGAGCAGGCTAGTTGCTTAGATACATGATCTTCAGGCCGTTATCTGTCAGGGCAAGCGAAAATTGGCCATTTATGACGACCAATGCCCCGCAGAAGCTCCCATCTTTGCCGCCATAGACGCCGCGCCCCCCTTTTGGGGTGTAGAACATCCTTTTGCCAGATGTGGAAAAGAAGTTCGTTGTCCCATTGTTGGCAATGACGTAGTAGCCGGCGAAAGTGCGAGACCCATTTGCGCTATATATAAGCCTACGATTTCCGTTGCGACTATTGTCGTAATTGGATGAACTATTATCGTAGTTGCTCTCAGAGTTGTCGTAATTTGATGGACTATTGTCGTAATTGCTTATGGAGTTGTCGTAGTTGCTTGGAGAAATGTCGTAGTTGGATGGGGAGTAGTCATAGGGAAGACGAGCTTCATCCACTAAAACAATTGGCAGGTCAGCAAGTGCCTGCCCCGATGCCATCGCAAGTACGAGGCTTAGAACCACCTTCAACAGATCGCGCATAGTCTTCCCCAGCTCTCTAACGCTTGAGTTAAGCCGCGCCGCGAAGCGGCGTCGGCTTGAACGAATTGTTAGACATTATTTGCCGACTACCTTGGTGATCTCGCCTTTCACGTAGTGAACAAATTCTTCCAACTGATCTGCGCGCGAGGCCAAGCGATCTTCTTGTCCAAGATAAGCCTGCCTAGCTTCAAGTATGACGGGCTGATACTGGGCCGGCAGGCGCTCCATTGCCCAGTCGGCAGCGACATCCTTCGGCGCGATTTTGCCGGTTACTGCGCTGTACCAAATGCGGGACAACGTAAGCACTACATTTCGCTCATCGCCAGCCCAGTCGGGCGGCGAGTTCCATAGCGTTAAGGTTTCATTTAGCGCCTCAAATAGATCCTGTTCAGGAACCGGATCAAAGAGTTCCTCCGCCGCTGGACCTACCAAGGCAACGCTATGTTCTCTTGCTTTTGTCAGCAAGATAGCCAGATCAATGTCGATCGTGGCTGGCTCGAAGATACCTGCAAGAATGTCATTGCGCTGCCATTCTCCAAATTGCAGTTCGCGCTTAGCTGGATAACGCCACGGAATGATGTCGTCGTGCACAACAATGGTGACTTCTACAGCGCGGAGAATCTCGCTCTCTCCAGGGGAAGCCGAAGTTTCCAAAAGGTCGTTGATCAAAGCTCGCCGCGTTGTTTCATCAAGCCTTACGGTCACCGTAACCAGCAAATCAATATCACTGTGTGGCTTCAGGCCGCCATCCACTGCGGAGCCGTACAAATGTACGGCCAGCAACGTCGGTTCGAGATGGCGCTCGATGACGCCAACTACCTCTGATAGTTGAGTCGATACTTCGGCGATCACCGCTTCCCTCATGATGTTTAACTCCTGAATTAAGCCGCGCCGCGAAGCGGTGTCGGCTTGAATGAATTGTTAGGCGTCATCCTGTGCTCCCGAGAACCAGTACCAGTACATCGCTGTTTCGTTCGAGACTTGAGGTCTAGTTTTATACGTGAACAGGTCAATGCCGCCGAGAGTAAAGCCACATTTTGCGTACAAATTGCAGGCAGGTACATTGTTCGTTTGTGTCTCTAATCGTATGCCAAGGAGCTGTCTGCTTAGTGCCCACTTTTTCGCAAATTCGATGAGACTGTGCGCGACTCCTTTGCCTCGGTGCGTGTGCGACACAACAATGTGTTCGATAGAGGCTAGATCGTTCCATGTTGAGTTGAGTTCAATCTTCCCGACAAGCTCTTGGTCGATGAATGCGCCATAGCAAGCAGAGTCTTCATCAGAGTCATCATCCGAGATGTAATCCTTCCGGTAGGGGCTCACACTTCTGGTAGATAGTTCAAAGCCTTGGTCGGATAGGTGCACATCGAACACTTCACGAACAATGAAATGGTTCTCAGCATCCAATGTTTCCGCCACCTGCTCAGGGATCACCGAAATCTTCATATGACGCCTAACGCCTGGCACAGCGGATCGCAAACCTGGCGCGGCTTTTGGTACAAAAGGCGTGACAGGTTTGCGAATCCGTTGCTGCCACTTGTTAACCCTTTTGCCAGATTTGGTAACTATAATTTATGTTAGAGGCGAAGTCTTGGGTAAAAACTGGCCTAAAATTGCTGGGGATTTCAGGAAAGTAAACATCACCTTCCGGCTCGATGTCTATTGTAGATATATGTAGTGTATCTACTTGATCGATCAGGCTTTTGTATATCTCCCCACCACCTGAAACAATGACATGATCCGTTATTTTCTTTAGGTTGGTTAAAGCATCTTTAATTGATGGAAAGATCAATACGTTCTCATTGTCAGATGTAAAACTTGAACGTGTTACGACCGCATACTTTCGGTTGGGTAATGCTCCCATTGATTCAAAAGTCTTGCGTCCAACCAACAGCCATTGGTTATAGGTAATAGCTTTAAACAGGAGCTGTTCACCTTTGGCACTCCATGGAATATCAGGGCCATTCCCGATAACTCCATTCTTCGATATAGCTACCATTAGTGATAGTTTCACAATTCTTCCTCAGAGGTTAACATTTTATTAGTAAGCATGCTCGTTTTGTCACCCGCTGATGCTTACCGTTAATTAATATAATCACTTGTATTAAATAGACTTTCTTTAAAAATACAAGACACTCTGTTATTACAAATCGTGCATGCCGTCTATCCTGCTTGCACGATGCACATTATCTCACCCAAAGAACTCATAACATTTTAATTTATTTAGCATTAAATTAAAACTCTACCGGTAAACAAGCATCTCTAGGCGTAAAAAACAGGCACTTTTTTAAATCCCAGCTAGAATAGGCTGTATAGGCAGACAGTTGCAAGACAAGGAGCGTTTTATGTCTAACAGTCCATTTTTAAATTCTATACGCACGGATATGCGACAAAAAGGTTATGCGCTGAAAACTGAAAAAACTTACCTGCACTGGATTAAGCGTTTTATTCTGTTTCACAAAAAACGTCATCCTCAGACCATGGGCAGTGAAGAGGTCAGGCTGTTTTTATCCAGCTTAGCAAACAGCAGACATGTAGCCATAAACACGCAGAAAATCGCTTTAAATGCCCTAGCTTTTTTGTACAACAGGTTTTTACAACAGCCGTTGGGCGATATTGATTATATCCCTGCAAGCAAGCCTAGACGGCTACCCTCTGTTATCTCTGCAAATGAAGTGCAACGCATTTTGCAGGTTATGGATACTCGCAACCAAGTTATTTTTACGCTGCTGTATGGTGCAGGTTTGCGCATTAATGAATGCTTGCGTTTGCGGGTTAAAGATTTTGATTTTGATAATGGCTGCATCACTGTGCATGACGGTAAGGGTGGGAAAAGCAGAAACAGCCTACTGCCCACGCGCCTAATCCCAGCAATAAAATAACTCATTGAGCAAGCGCGGCTTATTCAGCAAGACGACAACTTACAAGGCGTAGGGCCATCGCTGCCTTTTGCTTTAGATCACAAATACCCTTCTGCTTATCGACAAGCGGCGTGGATGTTTGTCTTTCCCTCCAGCACGCTCTGCAACCACCCGTATAACGGCAAATTATGCCGCCATCATCTGCATGACTCCGTTGCGCGAAAGGCATTGAAGGCAGCCGTACAAAAAGCAGGCATCGTTAGCAAGCGTGTCACTTGTCATACATTTCGTCACTCGTTTGCTACGCATCTATTACAAGCGGGGCGTGATATTCGCACTGTGCAAGAACTCTTAGGGCATAACGATGTTAAGACCACGCAAATCTATACGCATGTGTTGGGTCAGCATTTTGCCGGCACCACCAGTCCTGCGGATGGACTGATGCTACTTATCAATCAGTAAAAGTAGATAAATATCTTTATGTAGCCCTGAGTAGCCCCTGATACTTTTTATGGTGAAAAAGATAAACAATCATAGAGGGGATAAATATGAGCCAGTTCTACCATTTGAATCGCCACGGATAATCTAGACACTTCCGAGCCGTTGATAATACTGGTTTTCATATTCTGTCGGTGACATCTGTTCGCTAGAACCATGCCGACGCTTACTGTTATAAAACATTTCGATGTAATCA